>JANNUK010000337.1:0-8734 GCA_031395155.1 Chloroflexota bacterium
GGCGATCGCCACGCCCGGCTTCGGCTATCCGGACCAGGCCAAGGCACTGCTCAAGGCGATGGGCGCGTCCGTTGTGGGCATCCTGGCGCTCGGTCAGCTGTACACGATGGAGTCGGCGATGGGCCACCTGCCGCGAGCAGGGCTGAAGTTGCGCCACCTCATGCGCAGCCACCGCTGGGGCGGGCGGATCGCCCTCACTCTCGCCGCGGTCATCGCCTATTTCTGCATCGTCGACATCGGGGCGCCTACCACCCCGGCCCGCGGCTTCATCCATGCGGTCTTCGGCTCGACGGCGTTCCTCGCGATCGCCATCAAGCTGCTCCTCATCCGGTTCCGGCCAACTGTGGCCTATCGGGTCGCGCCGTGGCTGGGTCGCTACGCGGTGATCGGGTTCATCGTCGTCTGGTTCTCCTCGGCCTACGCGTTCTTCACGAACACGCTCTGAACGGGCGCCTACAATCTGCCGCGTGTCGAGTGAGCCCGTGACCCAGGCCGGCCGCGTCTTCCGACGCACTGCCGATCCTTCTCCGCCCGTCGCCGTACGCGCCGAGGGGTCGACGATTCATGGTGCCGACGGTCGAACCTATCTCGATGCTGCCGGTGGAGCGATCGTCGTCAACGTCGGCCACGGTCGAGCGTCCATTGCGGCCGCGATGGCCGAGCAGGCCGGGCGGCTTGCCTACGCGCACGGCAGCGCCTTCACGACGGAGCCGGTCGAGGCGTACGCAGCGGAGATCGGGCCGTACCTCCCCGTCGATCGTCCCGCCATCTACCCCGTCAGCGGCGGTTCAGAGGCCATCGAAACCGCGCTGAAGCTTGCCCGTGCGTACCACCTGTCGCGTGGCCAGTCGGATCGATGGATCGTGATCTCGCGCTGGGGGAGCTACCACGGAAATACGCTCGGAGCCCTCGACGTGTCGGGCCGCAAGGCTCTCCGGCGGCCTTATGAGGGTTGGCTGGGCCGTTTCCGTCACGTCAGCGCGGCCTATCCATACCGAGCCGGCGAGCCCGGCAGCGAGGCGCTCGGCGATCCAGTCGAACTGGCCGCGGAGCTGGACCGGGCCATCCAGGCCGCCGGACCCGATACGGTGGCCGCGTTCGTGGCGGAACCCATCGTGGGCGCCACGCTCGCTGCCGCCGTGCCGCCCGATGGCTACTGGCCGGCCATCGCCGAGGTCTGTCGGCGCCACGGCGTGCTGCTCATCGCCGACGAGGTCATGACCGGCTTCGGTCGCACCGGAACCTGGTTCGGGCTCGACCACTGGGGCGTTCGTGCCGACATCCTGGTTGCGGCCAAGGGCGCGACGTCCGGCTACTGGCCGTTTGGTTTCGTCGCGGCATCGGCCGAGGTCCATGAGACGGTCGTGGGCGCGACGGGGTTCACGCATGGGTTCACCTATTCTCACGCGCCGGTCGGGGCCGCCGTCGCTCGCGAGGTCCTCCGGATCCTCATCGACGAGGACCTGGTCGCCCAGAGCGCCGCAAAGGGTCGGTCGCTCAAGGAGATCCTGTCGACCCGACTGGCCGACGACCCGCACGTCGGCGAGGTGCGTGGCCGAGGGCTGCTCGTCGGCGTGGAGCTCGTCCAGGATCGGGAGGACAAGCGGCCCTTCCCGCGAGCCGAACGCGTGACCGAGGCCGTCGTGCGCGAGTGCCGGGAACGCGGGGTCCTGGTGTACTCGGGAACCGGTCTCGCGAACGGGACGGACGGGGACTCGATCCTGCTGGGCCCCCCATTCGTGGTGACCGACGGCGAGCTGGAACAGATCGTCGACGTCGTCGCGGCCTCGGTCCGGGCAGGGATCAGCGGATCGTGAGGGTGCCCTTCATCCCGCCGGCATAGTGGTCCGGAAACGTGCAGATGAACACGTACGTCCCGGGCTCCGGCGCCGTGAACTTCAGCTGGTCCTTCTCGGTGCCCTCGATCAGGCGTGTAGCCGCAATGATCCCGGGGTTGCTTGTGTCAAGCCAGTCCTCATCGTCGCCGGCGGCGATCCCGTTGGCCAGGACGCTGTCCTCCTGGCCCGGCGCCACGAGGACCCAGTTGTGACCGACCTCATCGGCCGGATCGGTCAGGTTGTTCAGCTGCACGTTGATCTCGGAGCCTGCCGGCGCCTCGAGCTCGGGCGTGGCATAGCTGAAGTCCTCGGCACCGGTCGCCGTCTCGATCGTGAGCTTGACGATCTCACCGGGCGCGGCCGAGGACGCCGCCGATTCCGCGGGGGTTGGCGTGGCTGCGGCGGTCGGCACGGGAACCGGAGTGGGCGCGGGGCCGCCACAAGCGGCGATCAACAGCACCGCCGCAGCGATGAGCGCGGTCGCGCGGGGCCCTTGTCGTGTCATTCCGGACCTCCGGTCGTTCCGCGCTCGCGCGTCGAGACGCGCTCTCGGTTCCACCAGCGTCGGATCAGGACCGTCCCGGCCGAGAGCAGCAGGGGGACGCCGATCGCGACCGGGAGCACGCCCCCGGGGTTCGATCGGGCGAAGCCCTTGACCGTGAGGTGGACACCCGGGCTGGCGATCGGTTGCGAGCTGGCCTCACTTCCATCTGGCGTGGCCACGACGGTCATATAGATCATGTAATCGCCGTCCATGATCGCGCTCACGAACCACGCCTGCTCTGCCGACGCGCCCGGCGCCAGGGTGCCGACCTCCTGCGTCCGTTCGGGTGACCAGTCCTCCGGGTCCACCGGATCCCCGCCCTTGCCCAGGTTGATGATGTTCATCGCCACGAAGAGCGCCGGCGTGTCCGCGTCGCCCGCGTTGACGATGACCGTGGCGAACTCGATATCTTCTCCGTTGTTCACCACGGCGTACCCGAGATCGGTCGTGATCTCGATCGCCAGATCGTGTGAGGAGGCAGCGGCTCGAATGGGCTCGGCTGATCCGGCCGCGGACCCTGCCAGCGTCACCAACGGTATCGCCACCCCGCCCAGGACCAGCAGCCCGCCAAGGACACTCGCGGAACGGCGCGCTCGTCGCGACGGTCGCCGCAGTCGCGGACTCTCACCCTCGAGGCGGACGCGCGGCGCCGCGTACAGGAACAGCAGCCCGAGCACGACCAGTGCGGCGACTGGCTGGGCGACGAGATAGTCGATGCGTTCCAGCGGGTCGCGATTGTTGACGATCAGCTTCTCGATGAACTGGCTGCTCGCCTGCATCGGGTTCACCTGTTGGACGAGATAGCCGAGGTTTCCCCTCTGGACTTGACCCGGAAACTGGGTCGGGATGACGAACAGCAGGTAGACCAGGAGACTGACGAAGAGGCTGGTCCGGTTCGAGCCCGACCAGATGCTCACCAGCATCCCGAAGCCCGTGAACGCCACTGCCAGAAACGTCCCAAGGAGCGCCGTCCAGGCGAGGCCGGGTAGCAGCGCGTCGTCGCCCTGCGACAGGACGACCGCGTAAGGGACGGCCAGGAGCAGCGCGACCGGCCACGGCGAGAGCGCGGCGATGAACTTTCCAAAGACAATCTGGCGGCGGCTCGTCGGCGTCAGCAGGAGCGGTTCGAGCGTCGCGCGCTCGCGCTCTCCGCTGATCGTGTCCGCGCCGGCGATGACGCCGATGAACATGCCGAACGAGATCGTCGAGAGGACAGTCAGAAACACCATCTCGGACGGCGGGATGAGGCTGACCTCGCTCTCGATCTCGCGCAGGATCGCCGTCACCGACATGAGCACCGCGTAGAGGACGAGGAGGATGAGAAGCCGTCCACCGAACCACAGCTCGATGAATTCGCGCTGCGCGACGAGCCACCACACGGGGGACGACCGCCGGCTGCGGTCCTCCCCATCGGCCCGACCGCCGCCGATTGTCGCGTCGTCCACCGTCACGCCTCCGTACCCTTCGACGCGCGCGGCCAGAGGGACATCGTGCCCCCGTCCAGTGCCAGCCGCGGCGCGGCGATCCCGAGAACGCCGACGACGGTCGCGACGGTCGCGATGATCGGCCCGATGAGCATGGCTCGGGCATCGTCGAGGGCGAGCCCATCGACCAGGTACAGGTTGAGGAACCGGCGCACCGACTCCAGGGGATCGAGCGCCTGCACGACCGCGCCGGCGGCCGTCGTCTGGAACTCGCCGGGCAGCTGTGCCGGGAGGAGCGCGAGCAGGTAGATCAAGAGGCCCACGAAGAGACTCGTTCGGCTCGAGCCCGACCAGATGCTGGCGAGCAGGCCGATCCCGGTGAAGAAGAGGGTCAGCATCGTTCCGAGAACGGCGCCCCAGGCGAGGGCGATCCAGAAGGCCACATCGCCCTGCGCCAGGACCGCGACGTAGGGAACCGCCAGGACCATCGCGACGGGCCACGGCGACACGGCCGCAAGGTATTTCCCGAGGATGACATGGCGCCGGCCGGCGGGTGTGAGGAGCAGCGGCTCGAGTGTCGCCCGCTCGCGCTCCCCGCTCACGCTCTCGGCCCCGACGATGAGCCCGATGAACAACCCGAAGCTCATGGTCGACTGCAGGGCGACGACCATCATCAGGCGCGGCGGCGTGAGGCTCAGCTCGCTGTTCGTCGCGAGCAGAAACGACGTGGCCGACATCAACACGGCGAACAGAATCAGAAGGTTCAGCGCGCGACCGCCGATCCAGAGCTCCTTGAGCTCCTGGGTCAGCACCAGCCACCAGACCGGACGGCTTCGGCCGACGCCTGCCGTCAAAGCGCCCCGGGGCGTCGACAGAGCGCTCATTCGATCGCCTCCGCCGTGAGCTGCAGGAACACGTCCTGCAGCCGTCCACCGCCGGCGTCGAGGGCGATGATCGGGATGTCGGCCCGGATCAGCGCCCCGAGGAGGCGGTTCCGCTCCGTACCACCACCGGTGCTGTCGTCGGCACCGTCCTCGTGGCCCGGGCCGGTATCGTCGGCGAGCTCGGCCACGATCCAGCCGGCGACCTGGTCGGTGACCGTCGTCCGGACGACCGTGGACTCCGCGTTGAGGATCCGCTCGGCGTTCGCGACCAGCGCGGCAGGGACGCGAACGCGCAGGACGTGTTGCGCGGCACCGGGCGCGGCGGACTGCCCGATCACGTCGGCGACCGTGCCTTTCGCGACGACATGACCCGCATTCATGATCACGACGTCGTCGCAGATGCCCTCGATCTCGGACAGCATGTGACTGCTCAGAACGACCCCGGTGTTGTGCTCTCGGGCGATGCGCTGAATCAGCCGGAGCAGCTCCTGCTGCCCGCGAGGATCAAGACCCAGTGTCGGTTCATCGAGGAACAGGACACGCGGACGATTGACGAGCGCCCGGGCGATGCCGAGACGCTGACGCATCCCATGGCTGTACGTCCCCACGAGAGAGTCCGCGCGGTTCTGCAGGCCGACCTCGGCGAGGAGTTCGACGGACGTGTCGCGGGCCTCGCGTGCCGAGCGCCCGAAGAGCTGGCCGAAGTAGGTGAGGTAGTCGGACCCGGTGGTGTTCTTTGGGAAGCCGAGCCCCTCGGGCAAGACGCCGATTCGGCGCCGGATCTCGATGGGGCGATCCGATCCGATGCCGTCCACCTCGAAGCGGCCCGCGGTCGGCTCGAGGATCGTGGTCAGGACGCGAATCGAGGTGGTCTTGCCGGCACCGTTCGGACCGAGGAACCCGAGAACACGACCCGGGCGCAGGGAGAACGACAGGGACCGGAGCGCCATCCGTGAGCCGTAGACCTTCTGCAGGTCCTGGGCGACCAGGATCGGCTGCTGCGAGACCTCCACCAGCTCAGTTCCCGGACCGCTCAAGCCGCGGCGTCAGGGCATAGACGTCATTCAAGTTATAGCCGCGAGACTCCTGGGCCAGCGCACTGGCGCGGATGGTATCCATCTCGGCCGCGCTCAGCTTGACGAAGGAGACCAACTCGAGGACTTCCTGCTCCTCTTCTCTGGCGCCGGCCCACCCGACGCGCACGCCGCCGACCCCCTGGGCGTAGTACTTGAGCTGGTAGACGTCCGGATCGTCATTGCTGAACTCGGTGATCACCAGCAGGCTGAGGTAGCAGTCGAAGGGCACGCACGTCTCCGAGTTCACTTCGAACACCCTGCCGCGATCGGTCCAGCCCACCTCCGGGCCCCAGCCCTGCGAATAGCTCGGGGTGAACATCCTGGGCCTGGCCTGCATCGCGATCCCCGCGGCAGCGTCATCCAGCCCGTGCATCCAGGCCGGCGTCTCGACGATCAGCCCCAGCTCGTAGACCTCCGGGTACTCGCCCAGGCGCCAGACGGTCCCGTCGTCGTCCTGTGCCCAGAAGGCGAGTTCCGCCTCCGAGAGCACACCGTCCGTGTAGTCGAGCTCGTAACCGGCGACCGTGCGGATGCCGCCGATCACCTTCGTCAGGTCCGTCACAGTGAGGACGACGCGCCGTGCCTGCTTCACGTCGTCGATCGTGGCCGACCCCTCGAACGTCCACTGCATGCCCGGGACCAGCGGCATCCACGGGTTGGTGATCGCCGTCGGATTCGAGAAGTTGCCTGGATCGAACGGCTCGATGTCGACCTCAACGGCCGGACCGCTCGTCCCCGACGGGGCGCCGGGCGTCGGGACCGGCGTTGCCTGGACCGGCAGGACACCGGCCGACGCCGTGGGCGTCACCCCCGGCTGGAGCGGCGAGCCGGACGGGTCCGTCGAGCTCGTGCACGCGGACAGCATCAGGAGCACGGTCGCGAAGAGCGCACCACGTCGGATCACGGAACCTTCTCCTCTCAGGCCGTCGCCGCAACGGCGTTTGAGCCGGGGGTTGGATCAGCATCTCGGGCCTTCCCGAAGCGCAGGTACAGGGAAGGCGTGACGAACAGGTTGAGCAACGTCGACGTGATGAGTCCGCCGAGGATGACGATCGCCATCGGATGCTCGATCTCGTGGCCGGGCAGGTCGCCGGCGATGGCGAGCGGGATGAGCGCCAGGCCCGTCGCGAGCGCCGTCATGAGGATCGGCGACAGCCGCTCGCGCGCGCCCCGGATCACCAGGCCTGGGCCGAACGCCTCACCCTCATGGCGCTCCAGGTGCTGGAAGTGGTTGATCATCATGATCCCGTTGCGCGCGGCGATGCCGAGGACGGTGAAGAAGCCCACGAGCGATCCAAGCGACAGGACCCCGCCGGTCAGCGATGCGGCAAGGACGCCGCCGACCAGGGCCGATGGCAGCGTCAGGAACGCGATGATCGCCAGTCGAGTGCTGCCGAACGACGCCTGGAGCAACAACAGGATGCCGCCGAGGGCGATGAATGCGAACAGGAGGAGGCGGTCCTGAGCGGCCTGCCGCTCGGCGAACTCTCCCAGCATCTCGGGGTGATAACCCTGCGGGAAGTCGACCGACGCAAGGGCGGCCTCCACGTCGCGCACGACCGAGCCGAGGTCGCGCCCAGAGACGTTGGCATCCACGTCGATCTTTCGGAACAGGCCCTCGTGCTTGATGCTGTTCGGTGTCTCGGAGATCCTTACCTCGGCGATGTCGCTGAGCGGGACGGTTCTGCCCTGTGCCGTGTCGAGCGGCAGGCGTTGGATCGCCGTGAGGCTGTCGCGAGCCTCGAACACGCTCCAGACGTGGACGTCGTAGGCCGCCCCGCCGAAGAAGACATCGCCGACTTCCTCGCCGGCAATGAGTGCGGACGTCGCACGGCGAACGTCGCCCGGCTTGATCCCGTAGGGCGCCGCCTTGGCCAGGTCCACCTCGACGCCGATCTTCGGGACCTCCACGAGGAGCTCGCGATGCAGGTCGACGATGCCCGGGATGTTCGCGATGGCTTCCTCGACCTCCTCCGCCTTCTCGCGAAGGACTGTCAGCTCGGGGCCGAAGATGCGAATGACGATCGCGTCCGAAGATCCGGTCAGCACTTCTCGGATCCGCTCCTTCAGGTAGGTCTGAACATCGCGGCGCAGCCCCGGATAACCATCGACGACCTCCTGGACGGCCGCCAGGGTCTCGTCGTAGTCCACGGACGGGTCGACGCTGATCCAGTTCTCACCAAAGTCGATCCCGACGACCTCGTCGGCGAGCAAAGCCTGGCCGATGTGCGACCCGCAGTTCCGGACCCCCGGGATGGTGCGCAGTTCGATGCAGGCGGCCGTCGAGATCCGAACTTCCTCCTCGTGGGAGGTGCCCGGCGCCGTCACCCAGTGCATGAGAAAGTCGCGTTCCTTGAAGTCGGGGAGCAGCGACTGGCCAAGCTGGGTGAACACGATGAGCCCGGCCAGCGAGATGCCCCCGACGGCGGCGAATGCCGGCCGCGATCGCATCACGATGCGGTGGAGGAGCGCGGTATACGCCCCTTGCAGGCGGCGCGCGATCGGCGATTCGCGACGCTCCATCGGGGCGTTGCGCAGGACGATCAGGGCCAGCGCCGGTGTGACCGTCAACGCGACCAGGAGCGATGCCATTACGGCCAGGACGTAGGCCATCGCCAGTGGCTGGAAGAAGGCCCCGGACAGGCCCACGATGAAGAAGACCGGCAGGATTGCGACGACGTCGATCAGCGTCGCGTAGATGACCGCCCCACGGACCTCGATCGAGGCATCGAGGACGATCGTCTCCGTGGGCGTGGTGCTTCCCTGGCGCCGCGCGAGCCGCAGGCGACGGGTGATGTTCTCGATGTCGATGATCGCATCGTCCACGACGACCCCGACCGAGATGACGAGGCCGGCCAGGATCATCGTGTTGATGGTGACCCCGGCGAGGTCGAGCACCAATGCGGCCGCCATGAGCGACAGCGGGATCGCGGCCAGGCTGATCAGCGCGGTCCGTGCGTCGTACAGG
>JANNUK010000345.1:0-3342 GCA_031395155.1 Chloroflexota bacterium
CCCGCCTCGCGCTGCGCGGCCTCGAACGTGCAGACGCAGAGCGCCGGGTCGAGGCGCAGCGTGGGCTTCTCGAACGCGCGGCG
The DNA here is from genome assembly GCA_031395155.1 of Chloroflexota bacterium. Classification (GTDB taxonomy): domain Bacteria; phylum Chloroflexota; class Limnocylindria; order Limnocylindrales; family CSP1-4; genus CAKKPP01. The sequence goes on from JANNUK010000345.1 coordinate 84, forward strand.
ACGGCGGCCGACCGTGTCATCTCGACCGACGGTCGGCGCTCGGACGCGCGAGGAAGGGTGCGGTCAGCCCTCGAAGCCGCGCGAACCGAGGCGGCACGGGCCGAGACTCGGGCTCACCCGAGATAGATCGGGCCGGATACGGAGCGGCCACTCGACCCGCCGCGGCAGCGGACCGAGTGGCCGGGGAGGCGCGCCGGGTCAGCGGCGCGGAGGTGTATGCGCAATCCGGTCCCGGCGGGCGACGCGGCTCGCCTGCCGACGATTACGGTGTCGGCGAAGGTGCCGGCGACGGCGATGGTGACGGGCTTTCCAGGGGCGGCGGCGTGACCACGGGCCCACTCCCGGCCGGATACGTCTCGGGGATCGGCAGGCCGTATTTCGTGATCAGGCGGTTGGTCGTGGCGCCCAGTTTTGAGACGTCGGCGGTCCGTACGTCGACCTCGGGTCGGAGAATCAGGGTGAACTGGGCATTGCCCGCGGCCTGGAGGTGGGCGATCTCCTCGGACAGGGCCAGCGTGGCCTTGAGGATGTAGAACGTCCCGGTCCGGGCCAGGATGACCATGTTCTGGTAGGTGATCTTGGTCGACTTGTCGGTGTAGTAGCGGCCCTCATCGAGGAGGTCCTGGGGCACGTTCACCGTCGCCGTCACGAACACGTCCACGGTATTGCCGGCCTCGAGAACACCGCCGACGGCGCGATCGTCGGTGACCGTCATCGAGACGGCACGCCACGCCTCCGAATCGGGGGCGACGGTCTCGGTCGGGTCGAGGATGGAGAACTTGCCGCCGCTCGTGCTCGAGGCGAGCATGTTCGATGTGATCAGCTGGCCGTCGAGGGCCGTGATTGCAAGCACCCGACCCAGAACGAGATCCAGCGACGAAAAGACGCCCTTCTCGTTCGTACGGTCGACGGGAACCTGGCGCACGGCGACGTCGCCGGCTTCGATCGGCTTTCGCGCGGGGATGTCCCGGATGGCCACGACGACGGCCACCTTGGGCGCCTCGCCGGTGCCGGCCTGCTGCTGCGCCTGGTTGAGCAGAAGGAACGCCGCCCCACCGGCAGCGATCGCCAGGATCACGCCGAACAGGACGATGTAGCGCCCGCGCTTGCTCGGATCCTTGTACTCCATCTCCATGGTGCGTGTGCCTCCCGTGGAAGGGTCGACGCGCGTCACGCCGCCCGATGTCGTTGGTGCCGTGCCCCGCCGGCTAGTTCCAGGGCACCAGGCGCGCCACCTGACCGCGACGCAGCTGGGGATCGTTCATGTCGGTGATGACGGGACTGATCGCATACGCCTCGACCGTATTGGTGTTGGTGGACGCGATCCGCATGACGGCAAAGCCGGTGATGTCGACGTATTCCTGGTTGCCGCCAGAGCTGCTCGTCCCGACATAGACCGTGATTGGGAGCAGATGGGTCACGGGCACGCTCGGCGTGTCGCCATTCATGGCGGTCGCCCGGATGACGAAGCGGTGCTGGCCGGGGGCCATCGTGCCCGTGTTGATGGTGAGCGTGAGGCTCGTCCCCGAACCTGGGGTTGGTGTGAGCGCGTTCGCCGAGAACGAGACGGTGCCCGCGCCCGTCGGAAGGGGCGTGTCGGCCGAAAGGGTGACCGTTCCGCCGAACGGAGGGCCGGACCGCTTCAGATTGAGCGTGAAGGTGGCGGTGTCGCCGGAGTTGGCGACCGTCTGTTGCCTGGAATCCGAGGTGAGTGTGAAGTCGCGCGATACGGACCCGATCTGGAGCGCGAACGGCTCGAGCTTCGTCGTCAGGTAGGGGCTTCCGGCCTGTCCCTGGACCCACAGCGTGTAGATCCCGGTCGGCGCACCGCTGGTCGTCGCGTTCTGCATCGAGACGCTGGTGCCCGACCCGATCGAAGGTGTGACCGGGTTCGGGCTGTACGTGAATGGGCTGGCCCCACCGACCAACGTCCCGGTATTCATCGGATTCTGGGCGTCCAGTGCATCGGTGAGCGTGCTGAGATCGACCGCCCCGGTGAACGCCTGGTTCCGCGAGACCTTGAACGATCCGGGCGTGGCGGTCAGTCCAGATGTGGGCAGAACGATGGTACCGGGCGGCGAGATCGTGAAGTCGGGGATCGCCATGGTCTGACCGGAATAGACCAGGACGAGGATCTCCTTGCCAGGAGCAAACCGGCTGTTGACGGCGTCGATGGCGATCCCGGTCGCGTTCCCACTCATGATCGCGATCTGGTCGTTCGGGTCGGGCGGGCTGATGATCGAGGGGAATCTCGGTCCCGGATAACCGCCCTTCAGGATCCAGTTCGCTTCCATCGTCTTCAAGGTGTTGGAGGTGGTGCCCGAGGTCACCTTGTTGTAGTAGAGTTGCGAGACGTCCGTCGCGAAATTGCGGATGTCGAGTGCCACGAAGCCCCGAAAGTCGGCGCCGTTCGACGGCTGTGCCCCCTGGCCGAGGATGGCCACAACCGGGCCGTGGTTGGCAGGGTCGCCGCCGGGGGTGACCGCATCGAACGCCGCCCCGGGGCCGGGATTGGTGCGCAGGGCCGCGTCCACGTCTGTCCCGAGGCACGAGGTGTCGGCAGTCGCGAAAAAGTCCATGAACTGGGTCTGGTTGCCGGGGCACGGCGAAGTCGCGCCGCTCTGCGGTCCGGGAGCGTTGACATAGCGGCGGACGGCGATCGGCAGGAGGTTCCCGTTGAGGTTCACTCGCGCCCGAGCGCCGATCTCGTTCGAGCCCAGCCCGATGACCCCGCCGAACACGTACCGGATGCTGTTGGCCACTGCCACCCGAACGTCTCCCCCGGAGATCAGGATGCCATTGGAGAGAAAGAGCGGATCACCAGCATGTCCGGCCTCATACACGGGCGTGGCCGGGGGGAGCGCGGGCGTGACGCCGTTGGGATCGACGCTGAAGTTGCGGGTGAGCACGTCGCGCGCCGCCGCGTCGGCGTTGGTGTCGGACTCGCCACGGATGAGCGCGTTGGCCGCGGCGAGGGCGGCGGCGTCGGCGGCGTTCTGGAGAAATCGCCGCTCCGAATTGAACCGACCGATCTCGATGGCGAGCGCGGCGCCGGCGAGCAGGACCACGGCCGACAGGGCGAACAGCACGAGGACCTGGCCGCGGTCCCCGGTGGGCGCAGGACGACGTCGCACCGCCGCGCGTCTCGAGGCGCGCGGTTGCAGCGCATGGCGCAGGTTCAATTGATCACCATCGTGACCTGCCCGGTCAGGGCCAGACGCCCACCACCGTCCCGCGGCAGCAGAGCGGAAATCAACGG
>JANNUK010000448.1:0-4961 GCA_031395155.1 Chloroflexota bacterium
CGTTGCCCGGCGGTCGCTCAGCCCGACGAGGGTCTGCCGCAGATGCGGAAGCGCTTCGCGCGGGTCGGAATCCTCGGCCAGCGCCATGTCTCGCAGCAGCGCGTGACCCGCGTGGTGGTCGTGCGGCGGCGGGTCGGCCGCGGCAGCCGCCTCCGCCTGCGCGACGTACGTCCCGGGCTCCTCGCGAAACGCGCGGAGGCAGCCTGATCGACAGAACGCGTAGGTGCGTCCGTCGTGCTCGAGCGTTCGGCCGTCGGCGTCGGCGGCCGCCACGTCCACGGTCATGCCGCAGACGGGATCGATGACGCTCGTTGGTCGCGTTGACATCCTGGGAACCCTCCGTGGAACCGGCGTCACGCCGGCGTGGATTCGGCGATCGTGATCGGCGATGGTGCGAGATTCAGGCGGCGCAGGAGCTGCGCGTTTGCGGCCACGATGATCGTCGAGGCGCTCATTGCCAGAGCTCCGATGGCCATCGGCAGGTCGATGCCCCATGGCACCAGGACACCTGCCGCGACGGGGATCGCCACGAGGTTGTACCCGGTCGCCCAGACGAGATTCTGGATCATCTTGCGATACGCGGCTCGAGAGAGCTCGATCGCGCCCACGACGTCGCGCGGATCGCTTCTTACGAGCACCACCCCGGCCGATTCGACGGCCACGTCCGTGCCGGCACCAATGGCAATCCCGACGTCGGCCTGTGCCAGTGCCGGAGCATCGTTCACGCCGTCGCCGACCATCGCCACGCGGCGACCCCCGGCCTGGAAGGCGGCCACAGCCGCCGCCTTGTCGGCCGGGAGGACCTGCGCGGCGACATCGTCTATCCCCAGGCGGGCGGCGACCGCATCCGCGACCGCCCGGCTGTCGCCGGTGATCATCGCCACACGTACGCCGAGTTCGTGCAATCGTCGGACGGCCTCCGCCGATTCCGGCCGGACCTCGTCCTCGAGTCCGAGGGACCCGGCCACGACACCATCCACGACGACGTAAAGGACGGTTTGTCCGGTCGCAGCCCATGCCTCGGCGGTCGCGCCGCCATCGGGGGCGGCATCGATCTCCGCGAGCAGGCGCGGGCCTCCGACGGCCACGACGTGACCGTCGATCATGGCTCGAGCGCCACGCCCTGCCAGCGCCTCGAAGCCCGAGGCGACCGCCGGCTCGATCCCGCGCTCGGTGGCGGCGGCCACGATCGCCCGGGCCAGTGGATGCTCCGAATCGGCCTCCACGCCGGCCGCCAGGCGAAGCAGCTCGGTCTCGTCGAACCCCGCTCGAGCGTCGATCCCGGCCACGACGGGCGTCCCCTTCGTCAGCGTCCCGGTCTTGTCGAAGATCACGGTGTCCAGCGTCCGGGCACGTTCGAGCGCGAGGCGGTCCTTGACGAGGAGCCCGTTGCGCGCGCCCAGCGAGGTGCTGATCGCGATGACGAGCGGGATGGCCAGGCCGAGCGCGTGCGGGCACGCGATGACGAGGACCGTGGCGGTCCGAATCAGGGCCCCCTCCGTGTCCCCGAGCGACCACCACGTCACCAGGGTCAGCGTCCCGGCAGCCAGGGCCACGTAGAACAGGATCGCCGCGGCGCGATCGGCCAGGGCCTGTGCCCGTGACGCCGAGGCCTGGGCAACCTCGACCAGGCGCATGATGCCGGAGAGGGCCGTCGCGTCGCCGACCGCGGTGACCCGGACTCGCAGGCTCCCGCCGGCGACGACCGTGCCGGCGACGACGCTCGCCCCGGGTTCCTTGGCGACCGCCGCGGATTCGCCGGTGATCATCGCCTCGTCGACATCGGCCAGGCCCTCCTCCACGCGACCGTCGGCCGGGATTCGGGCGCCGGGCCGAACCAGCACGAGATCCCCCTCGGCGAGCTCGGATCGGGCGACGATCTCGGTCCCGCCTGCGACGATCCGCTCGGCGGTGTCCGGGAGCAGGTCGGCCAGCGCGGTAAGCGCGCCGCGGGCCTGGTCGATGGAACGCATCTCTAGCCAGTGGCCGAGCAGCATGATCGTGATCAGCGTGGCCAACTCCCACCAGATCTCGACATCGAAGAACCCGCCCGTCGCCGCAAGGGAGGTCGCGAACGCGACAGTGATCGCGAGGCTGATCAGGGTCATCATCCCGGGCTGACGTGTGGCCAGTTCGCCACGAGCCCCACGCAGGAAGACGCCACCACCGTAGCCAAAGACGGCGATGCCGAGGACAGCGGACAGGTACCCGGATCCTGGGAACACGGGTGCGCGGTAGCCGAGCCACTCCTGGAGATCCCTGCTCCAGATCAGGATCGGGATTGTCAGTGCGAGGGTCAGCCAGAACTTGTCACGGAACATCGCGACCGAGTGGCCGGCATGTCGGTCGTGCCTGGCGTGGTCGTCGTGCCCCGCCGACGTCGTCGGGCCAACCGGAGGCACGTGGTCAGGATGCGCGTCCCCGCCGACCGAAGGCTCCGACGGAGCCGCTTCCTGACGATGATGTCGATGGTTTTCCACGATGCCTCACTCCGTTGTCTTGTATACCCCCAGGGAGTATCACACGACCCGTCAAGAGGACCCGGGCAAGCGACTCATGGCGCGATCGCGATCGTCGCCTTCATCCCCGCTTGGTAGTGCCCCGGGACATGGCAACCGACGATCACCGAACCGGCCTCGACGAAGGTGAACGCGAGCGACTCTCGGGTCCGCGGCTTCAGGCCGACCCCGTTTACGCTGTCCTGCAGCCTTCCGCCCGTGGCGGCCATGTCGTCGGCATGCGCCTCCTGGGCGATCTCGTCGCCGATGAAGAACTCGTGGTCGGTCGAACCCGCGTTGGTGACGACGAAGCGGACCGTCTCGCCCGCACCGACCTCGAGCAGGTCCGGTTTCATCCGAAGGCCATCGGTCAGCTCGACCTGGACCTCGCGAAGGCCGTCCGTGGGTGGTGGCGAATCCGACGGGGCCGGCGCACCACAGGCGACCACAAGGAATGCGCTGAGCCCGAGCCCGACGATACGTCCTCGCGAGCCGATCACAGCCGATGGGTGCAGAGCCGACATCGCCGGACATGGTGACCGATTCTCGGCCCCGATGCACGCCCACCGATCGCACCGGATCTCCGTTCTGTCTCCACATCGTCTCCACATCCTCCAACGACCATCGGGATTGACGATCCGGTCATGTGAAGAGAGCCGGACGAAACGGAGAACCAACAATGTTCGGACGCAACGTCTTCCGCCTCGCCGCCCTGATCGCCCCACATCTTCGATCGGTTCTGGAAGTCGCCCGAATCGCGTGGTTCGGGGCTCGGCCTGGCGATCGTGCGCAACCTTGTGGAGCGCCACGGCGGATCCGTCGCGGCCGCGAGTCGTCCGGGCGTCGGGACGACCGTCACGGTCCTTCTGCCCGCGCCGGTCAGGGGATCCAGCACCTGACAATCCGGGGAGCCGCTGCTACGGTTTGACCACCAGCACGGGGATCCCCAACGATGGCGCAATCGATGACCCTGAAGCGAACGTCGTCCCGCATGCTCGACGAGATCATCACCGCCCTCGAGGCAGCAGGCACGGAGCAGACCCGCAAGATCTATCGGCGCCACGGCGCCCGCGAACCGCTCTTCGGCGTTTCGTTCGCCGAGATCCGGCATCTCCAGAAGCAGATCAAGCGCGATCACGACCTGGCGCTCGGGTTGTGGGCCACCGGCAACGCCGACGCCCGATTGCTGGCTTGTTTCGTCGCCGACCCGAGGCGGATGACCGAAAGGGATCTCGACGCGTGGCTGGCCGATATCGATTACTACGTGCTCGTCGACGTCTTCGTCGGGAACGTCGCCTCGAAGGCGCCCGGCGCGCGACCCCGGGCCGAGCGCTGGATTGAGTCCGACCGCGACTGGACGGCGCAGGCCGGGTGGGACCTCGTCGGTCACCTGGCATCGGACCCGGATGAGGACGATGCACTGTTCGAGCGCTGCCTGGCCCGGATCGAACGCGAGATCGCGACGACGGGCAACCGAACCCGCCACTCGATGAACGCAGCCCTCATCAGCATCGGCGTGCGCTCGGATCGGTTCACCGACGTGGTGATCGCCGCGGCAGGTCGGATCGGTCCGGTCGTCGTGGATCATGGTGAGACCGGCTGCGTCACGCCCCCCGCGATCCCCTACATCCGGAAGACGCTCGATTACCGGGCCGCGCAGGCCGAGAAGCGGGCGGCGAAGACGGCGGAGAACCGGAACTAGCGTCCCCCAGAGCCGCGGCGCGTCGCAAGCGTCGACCAGCCGACCGCGACCCCGACCCGGGGGGAACCATGCCGTCGGGGGCGACGTCAGGGCGGGCATCGGCGGCCGGCTGCCTGACCCGGCCCCATCCGACGGAGAACCTTGCCATGTCGCGACGGATCCTGTACCTGCCAGCAGCGACGCTCGCGCTGCTCATCTCTGCGGCGCCGGTCCTGGCCTGCGGCGGACTTATCGGCCCGAACGGGGCCGTGAACCTGCTCCGGACCACGACCCTCGCCGCCTACCACGACGGCATCGAGCACTACGTGACGGCTTTCGAATTCGCCGGTGGCGGCGGGTCGTTCGGGAGCCTCATTCCCTTGCCCGGAGTGCCGACGAACGTCGAGAAGGGCGGTGATTGGACGCTTCAGCGGCTCCTCCGTGAGACGGACCCGGTGCCCGAGTCCGCGCGCCTCTTCTCCGCCGACGCGGCCGTAGGCTCGGCCGTCGAGCTGCAGAAGGTCAGGATCGATGCCCTGGACCTCACCGTTCTCAGCGGCGGTGCGGCCGAGATCGGTCAGTGGGCCAAGGATCACGGCTTTCGCCTCCCGCCCGACGCGCCTGAGGTCCTCGAGTTCTACGCCAGCCGCAGCCCGATCTTCCTCGCCGCGGCGTTCGATGCCGACGCGGCCGCGGCGCGTGGCCAGCAGCTGGGCGACGGCACGCCCGTCCATCTCACGATCCCGACGCCGAATCCGTGGGTCCCGCTGCGAATCCTCGGC
>JANNUK010000472.1:0-1901 GCA_031395155.1 Chloroflexota bacterium
ACGATGAGGGCCAGCGCTGGGGTCACCGTCAGGGCCACGAGGAGTGAGGCCATGACCGCCAGGACGTAGGCCATCGCCAGTGGCTGGAAGAATGCCCCGGACAGGCCGACGATGAAGAAGACCGGGAGGATCGCGACGACATCGATCAGCGTGGCGTAGATCACCGCGCCGCGAACCTCGATCGAGGCATCCAGGACGATCGTCTCCGTGGGCGTGGTGATCCCCTGGCGCCGCGCGAGTCGCAGGCGGCGGGTGATGTTCTCGATGTCGATGATCGCATCGTCCACGACGACGCCGACCGAGATGACGAGACCGGCCAGGATCATCGTGTTGATGGTGACCCTGGCGAGATCGAGGACCAGCGCGGCCGCCATGAGCGACAGCGGGATCGCCATCAGGCTGATCAGCGCCGTCCGTGCGTCGTACAGGAAGAGGATCAGGACGGCGAAGACGAGCAGCGAGCCGAGCAGCAGCGCGTTCGTGAGATTCGAGAGCGCGACCTCGATGAACGTCGCCGGGCGGAAGATCGTCGTGTCGACCTCGATGCCGGCCATGCCCGGCTTCAATTCGGCGAACGCCTCCTCGACACCCCGCGTCACGTCGAGCGTGTTGGCCCACGGGAACTTCTCGACGATGAGCATCAGCCCGGGGCCGTCGTTGATGACCGCGTCGCCCCATAGCTGCATGTGGTCGAACTTGAGCTCGGCGACATCGCCGAGCCGGACCTCTCGACCGCCGGTTCCGCGGAGGATCACGCCTTCGAGGGAGCTCGGGGTCAAGACCGACGGCACGTGCCGGATCTGCAGTTGCTGGTTGGCCGACTCGACGGCGCCGCCGGTCCCGATGCCGTGTCCCTGGGAGAAGAACAAGATCCCGGCGTCCAGCGCCTCGGACGTGGACTCCATCACCTGCTGCAGCGAGACCCCCTCAGCAGCCAGGCGGTCGGGATAGACCTGGACGTGGAACTGCTTCAGGCGCTCGCCCCAGATCGCGATGTTGGCGACGCCCGGAACGCTGAGCAGGCGCGAGCGGATCGTCCAGTAGGACATTGCCGACATGTCGATGAGCGACACCGTGTCGGACGTCATGCCGATCTTCATGACGCGGCTGGTCGCGGACAGTGGCTGCATCATGAACGGTGGGGCGGCCCAGGTCGGCAGGGTCGGGGTCACGATGGCCACGCGCTCCGCCACGTGTTGTCGGGCGGTCAGCAGGTCCGTCCCGGGCTCGAAGAGCATCACGACCGATGACAGGCCCAAGACTGACGTCGATCGGATCACGTCGAGTCGCTCGACTCCTGCGAGCGCCTGCTCGAGCGGGACGGTGACCAGCGCCTCGACCTCCTCGGACGTCATCCCGAGCGAGATCGTCTGGATCTCGACGCGCGGCGGCGCGAACTCGGGAAAGACGTCGACGGGCATGCCCGGGATCTGGGAGGCGCCGAAGAGCATCATCCCGATGGCCAGAGCTACGACGATGAAGCGGTAGCGCAGACTGGCGGCGACGACCCGACGCAGCATGGCTGGCTGTACCCCCTACGTGCCGAACGTCACGTCGGGCCTAGCGCCCGCCGCCGACGCCGTGCTCGGCGCCCCACAGCTCGGCACCACCGACCGTCACGACGAACGTTCCCGCCGCCGGACCGTCGGTCAGGATGGCGTCCTCGCCGTCGATCCGCTCAACGGTGACTTCGGCCCGGGCGTACACGAGGCCTTCCGGGTTGGTGTATGCCCACGTCGAGCCCTCGGAGTCGTAGATCAGCGCCGCATAGGGGATGACCGAGCGGGACACGCCGCCGACGTTCTTCACCCCCACGGCGACCGTCTCGATGCCGAGCCGCCTGACGGCCGAGGCCGACAGGGTCAGCCGGCTGAGTTCGGAGCCCTCCTGCTCTTCGATCG
>JANNUK010000548.1:0-1996 GCA_031395155.1 Chloroflexota bacterium
CGGGCTATACTCCCGCCCACTGTGGGCGACGGCACGGTCATCATCATCGGCGGCGCTGAGGACAAGGTCCGGGATCGGGTCATCCTCAGCCGCTTCGTGTCGCTCGCCGGTGGCGAGGACGCGAAGATCGCGGTCATCTCGACGGCGTCGTCGCTCGGGCCGGAGGCCGGCGTTCGGTACACGGAGATCTTCGGCCACCTCGGGGTCAAGACGATCCGCACGATCCACGCGATGACCCGTCCGCAGGCGAACGACGAGGCAACCGTCCACGCCCTGCGCGATGTAACCGGGATCTTCATGACCGGCGGCAATCAGCTCCGGCTGTCGTCGACGATCGGCGGGACGCGCCTCGCCGCGGCCGTCCTGGAGCGGTTCCAGGACGGGGCCGTGGTGGCCGGCACGTCGGCCGGGGCGTCGGCGTTGAGCTCGCACATGATTGCCTTCGGGTCATCCGGCGCGACCCCCAAACACCGGATGGCGACGATTGCCGCGGGTCTTGGGGTGCTTCCGGGCGTGATCGTCGACCAGCACTTCCAGCAGCGAAACAGGCTCGGCCGACTGCTCTCGCTCATTGCCTCGAACCCGAGCCTGCTCGGACTCGGCGTGGACGAGGACACGGCGGGGATCGTCGGACCCGACCACGTCATGGAGGTGGTCGGGCGAGGGAGCATCACCGTGATCGACGGTGCCGGCTCGGACACGGACGCCTGGGAGATCAAGGGTCACAAGCCGCTGATGATCAGCGGCGTCGTGCTCCACTCGCTGCCGAGCGGCTATCGGTTCGACCTTGGGCGGCGGGTCCGCGTGGCCACACCGTCACTCCACGCCCTGCCCGGCGGCGAGGCCGCCGCGTCCAGCTGACCCGCCGATTCGGCGCACAGAGGGAGACCACGTGGCCCAGACGGCACCCGCCCCGAAGCGCAAGCGGTCGACCGCTTCCGTCGCGAAGGCCGATGCTCTCGCGAACGCCGCTGCGGACCCGAACGCCGCTGCGGACCCGAACGCCGCCGCCGCGCCCCGCCGCCGCGCCGGCCCGCCCAAGGGACTCCGCCCCGAGCCTACGCTCAAGATCCTCGAGACCCGCGTCCTGCGCGGCGCCAACTACTGGGCCCGCGAACCCGTGGTGCGGATGGTCGTCGACCTCGGCGTCCTCGAACAGTTCCCGTCGAACAAGATCCCAGGCTTCGTCGAAGCGCTCGAGCAGTGCCTCCCGACCCTCGACGACCACGCCTGCTCGCTGGGGCGGCGCGGCGGCTTCCTGACCCGCCTTCGCGACGGGACGTGGACGGGGCACATCGCGGAGCACATCGCCCTGGAGCTCCAGAACCTCGCCGGGACCGACGTCCGGCACGGCAAGACCCGCTCGACCGGCGTTGACGGGCAGTACAACGTCATCTACGAGTATCGCGAGGAGGCGGTCGGTCTCGAAGCCGGCAGGATGGCCGTCGCCCTCGTCAACCACCTCGTCGCACCCGACGATGAAGCCCACGCCTTCGACTTCATGGCGGAACTCGAGCGGCTCATCCGCCTCGCCGAGAAGCAGGCCTTCGGCCCGTCCACCCAGGCGCTCATCGACGAGGCGATCAGTCGCGACATCCCGTACATCCGTCTCGATCGTCACTCGCTCGTGCAGCTGGGGCTCGGCGTCCACCAGCAACGGATCCGGGCGACGATGACCTCCAAGACCTCGGGGATCGCCGTCGACGTCGCATCCGACAAGAACCCGACCAACCGGCTCCTCGATTCGGCCGGCCTGCCGGTACCCAGGGCGGACCTCGTCGACTCCGAGGACGGCGCCGTGGCCGCCGCGCGCAGGATCGGCTACCCGTGCGTGATCAAGCCCCTCGACGGCAATCACGGACGGGGCGTCCACCTCGACCTCAAGTCCGACGACGACGTGCGTGCGGCGTTCCCCGATGCGCGTCGCCAGAGTCGATCCGTTGTGCAGCAGCGACCGCGCCGTCCTCGGTATCGACGACGTCCGCCTTGGGAACGG
>JANNUK010000558.1:0-1794 GCA_031395155.1 Chloroflexota bacterium
AGGGCTACGTGGCGTCGACCTGCAACTGACGCGGGTCGGCCACGGGTCAAGTGCGGACGATGCCCTTCAAGGGGACGACGAAGATCGTGGCGCCGGCGTGCTGGACGACCGATGCGCGCCAGTCCGTGAGGCGCTCGAGGAGCACGAGCGGGACCTCGACCTCTTCGCCCACGCAGGTCTTCTCGAAGATGTCGATGACCTCGGCTTCCTGGTGGTCCTCGATCGCCACGAGCAGCGTCGAGTTGTCCTGGCGCAGGAATCCGCCCATCGAGTGCAGGACGGTGGCGCGGTGGTTGGCTTCGTGAAGCGCACTCAGGGCGCCATCGAGGTGATCGTCGCGGACCACCGCAACCAGCAGCAAGCTCACGGGCGCCTCCCCTCGTGCGGCAGATCGTCGATCGCCGGTGCGCACCATCATGCCCGGACTCTGCGCATCGCGTTCGCGTTACATCGCATCCGGAGGCGCAGTACCGCGGCAAGCTGCGGCGTAGCTCGACGGCCGGACGTGCCTTCCTAGCGCAGCGCGTCGATCGACGCGGTCGCGACGATCCCTTCGACGCTGCGCGCCAGATCCGCGTCCAGGGTTACGAACGCGTCTGCCTGCAGCTGAGTGAGTGCAACGTACTCGGCGTTGTAGGTTGAGGCCCATCCCAACTGATCCGCCAGGTCCCAGGCCCGACGCCGGAGCACGGCGTCGCCGAGGAGCCTGATCGGCATCCGCCAGATGCTGGCGAGGTGGTCGCGCGCGACGTCGGCCAGGATCTCGCCGCGCTGGACGGCCTCATGCAGGGCCGACAGCGTTTGGGAACGCAGGAGCGTCGGTGCAAGGAGCTCGTGCTCGCCTGGGACCTCGATCCCCGCGCTCGCCAGGTGGAGGACGGCGCTGGCGTCGACGACGAACCTGGTCAACGGGTACCTCAGATGGGGTGTAGAGGAACGCTACGACATTACCATGGCGCCCCTCCACGCTCGATACCTACATCGGGGCCCCCCGTTGGTCGGCACTCTCGCAACGCTCGTCCACCGCTGCCCGAATGCGGCGAACCTGACGCTCGTCTCGATGGCGAGCGACGGGAGCGCGATGTACGAGATCGGCTCCGGCCGACCCACGCCCGGCGCCCACTCCCGCCAGCGCCCGGTGCCCGCCTCGCCCTGAGACGTCGATTCGCGCCGTGGGCCGTCATCCGGTAGCATTGGAAAAACCCCCGGAGGATCTGACCCGTGGCGAAGTATGTCTTTGTGACCGGAGGCGTGACCTCCTCTCTCGGCAAAGGCATCACCGCCGCCAGCATCGGTCGGCTCCTCAAGGCTCGCGGCCTGACCGTCTCCGTCCTGAAGCTCGATCCATACATCAACGTGGATCCGGGCACCATGAGCCCGTACCAGCACGGCGAGGTCTTCGTCACCGACGACGGCGCCGAGACGGACCTCGACCTCGGCCACTACGAGCGGTTCATCGACGAGAACCTGACCCAGCTCAGCAACGTCACGACGGGCCGTATCTATCAGTCGGTCATTGCCAAGGAGCGCCGCGGCGACTACCTCGGCGGGACGGTCCAGGTCATTCCGCACATCACGAACGAGATCAAGGAGCGCATCCCGCGCGTCGCCCGCCAGGGTGACCCGGACGTCGTCATCGTGGAGGTCGGCGGGACCGTCGGCGACATCGAATCGCTGCCGTTCCTCGAGGCCATCCGCCAGCTGCGCAAGGACGTCGGGCGAGCCAACGTCCTCTATGTCCACGTGACGCTCCTCCCGACACTGGCCGCGACCGGTGAGCTGAAGACGAAGCCG
>JANNUK010000059.1:0-1749 GCA_031395155.1 Chloroflexota bacterium
TTCGGGACGAGCCCCCAGCCGGCCGCACCGGTCCCGAGCCCGGATTCCAGGATGACCGTGGGGCTCCCGCTGCCGCGACAGTCGAGGTACGTGGAGATCCCGTTCACGGTCACGGTCGTCCCCGAGGCGAGGTAGGGCGGCGGCAGCCGGTGGCGGATCAGCCAGCTCTCCGGTCCACCGAGTCGGACGATGTCGATTCCCAGCGCGAGACCAAGCCCGGCCGCCACCGCCAGGACGAGCCGGGAGAGCCACCAGACGAGCGAGCGGCGCCGGCGGACGTTCGGGGTCATCCCTCGTACGGTACCGCGCGTCCGCGCCGGCGCCGAGTCCATCTCCCGTGGCGAGCCGTTACCAGCCGGCGAAACCTTCCAGTGCGTCGTCGGGCACCTGGCCGGCCGTGACGTCGTCGATCGCCTGCCCGAGGATCTCGACTCCCTCCTCCGCTTCAGCGACCGTGAGGCACAACGGGGGCGTAATCTCGAGCACGTTCGAGCGCATGCCGACGTAAAAGACCGCGAGTCCCAGCTCAGCTGCCCGGTAGCAGACCTTGGCCGCCTCGCGATCGGCGGGAGCTTTCGTGGCCGGGTCCCTGACGAGTTCTACGCCCAGGACCAGCCCGCGGCCACGCACGTCGCCGACCAGTGCCCGAACCGCGGCCATCCTCCGGAGCTTCGCGGCCAACTTCGCCCCCACCAGGGCCGCATTCGCCACGAGCCCTTCGTGTTCGATGGCGTCGAGACCGCCGAGCGCGGCCGCGCACGCGATGGGGTTGCCGGCGGTCGTGAACAGCGCCATGGCCGGCTCCACGTCGAGGATCTCCGCTGGGCCCACGATCGCGGACAGCGGCAACCCGGCACCCAGCGACTTTCCGAGAACGAGGAGATCGGGCTCGATCCCGGACGCCTGCCAGCCGAACCAGTCACCGGTTCGTCCCAGGCCCACCTTGACCTCGTCGACGGCGAGCAGGATGCCGTTGTCGCGGCAGATCTGCTCGAGGCCGCGCAGGAACGAGGGCGACGGAGCGAGGATCCCACCGTCCGACTGGATCGGCTCGATGAGGAGAGCCGCGGTCTCAGAAGCGGGCCACTCGGATGCGAGCCGCCGTTCGAGAAGATCAAGGACCGACGCCTCCTCTGCGGGCGCGTTCCCGCCGGGTGCCCGGTATGCGTCGGGGAACGGCAACCTGGCCGCCCGTTCGGATGTAGCCCAGCGCGCCTGCGCCGTGTGTCCGCTCAGCGCCGCCGAGCCGTCGGTCGAACCGTGATATGCACCGCTGAACGTGATGATCCGCGAGCGGCCGGTCGCCCGGCGGACCAGCCGGGCAAGTGCCTCGTTGGCGTCCGAGCCGGAGTGGCCGAACCACACCTTGGATGGCCCGCGCAGCGCCGTCAGCGAGAGGAGTCGCTCGGCGAGGACGATCGCGGGCTCGATCGCCGCCGAGACGACCCCGGCGTAGGCTCCGCGCTCGACCTCGGCCAGGATCGCCTCGCGGACGCGAGCGTTCCTGTAGCCCGTGTTCGCGACCGCCCACCCGGCCGTGAAGTCCAGCCGACGTCGCCCGTCGGCATCGATCACGTGGGCGCCGTCGGCGGCCACCGGCGCGAACGGGAAGAAGCGGATCTTCTGCGAATCCGCGATCACCGCCGCGTCGCGGGCCACGAGGTCGTCGCCGCGGCCGGAGGTCATGAAGCTCGCCTCAGCGTCCGGGTTCCCATGCCCAGTCGTCCGGATCGAGACTCGCGTTGTCCC
>JANNUK010000609.1:0-1967 GCA_031395155.1 Chloroflexota bacterium
CCCGCGATCGGCTCATATCTGCCGTCGCTGACGCGTGACGAGAGCGAGCTTGGGCCGGCGAACAGCGCGTGGGCGACGCTCGACAACCTTGCCTTCATCATCGGGCCGGCGGTCGCCGGCCTGCTCATCGCGTTGAGCGGATTGACCCTGGCGTTCGTCCTCAACGCGATCTCGTTCACGTTCGTAGCGGCGGTCCTGTGGCAGTTGCCGGCCGGGCGATCCGGCGGGGCCGCCGCAACGGCGCCGGCCGTCGATCCCCCCGAGGGAAACGCGGCAGACTCGCCGCGCGTCGACGCCGCGGATGCGCGGAGCATGCGCAGCTACCTCGGTCCGCTGACCGGTCTCGTCGTCATCGACATCGTGGCCGCGGTCGTGTTCGGCGGGTTGGGCATCCTCACGGTCATCCTGGCAACCGAGGTCTATGGCTCGGGTGAGGCCGGTACCGGTTACCTCAATGCGGCGATCGGCGTGGGCGGCCTGATCGGAGCGGTGGCATCGGGCCCGCTCGTGTTGCGGCGCACCCTCTCGCGTCCACTGCTGGCGGGAGCGGTCGGTCTCGGCCTGGGGATCGTCGCCCTGGGGGTGGCTCCAGGGCTCGGCCCGGCCATCGTGGCGATGGTGATTGCGTCCGCGGGCAGCCTGATCCTGGAGGTGGTCGATACCACGATCTTCCAGCGCGTCGTCCCCGACGCCGTTCGCGGGCGAGCGCTCGGGATCATCGAGACCGCGTCGACCCTTGCCTATGCCGCCGGCGCCTTTGCCCTGCCTGTCCTGTCCGCGGTGATGGGCACGGGGCCGGTCCTGATCGTTGGCGGCGCCGCAATCATTGCCGCAGGGATCGGTGGGGTGGCCCTCCTCGGAGCAACGGCGACCCAGGCGCCACCAGCGTCGGCGATCCCCGTCGATCGGATCACGGGTCTGCCGATCTTCGCCGGAGTTCCCGCCTCCCGGATGGAGGCGATCGTCGGCCGGCTGCAGCGCACCGCCGTCGCGACGGGAACGACGATCATCCGCCAGGGTGACCCCGCCGACCGCTTCTATATCATCGAGGCCGGACGCTTCCAAGTGACCCAGCGGGATGCGGCCGGCGACTCCAGCGTCCTGCGTTCCATGGGGCCCGACGAGGTGTTCGGCGAGATCGGCCTGCTGACCGGACGACAGCGCTCGGCCACCGTCACGGCCCTCGATGACGGGATTGTTCTCGCGCTCGACGCAACGGACTTCCAGGAACTCATCGCCACCGGCGGTCCATGGCTCGGGCCGCGCCTGCTGGGGCTGCGCCGGGGAGTCGTCGCAAGCCGAGGGCGGTCCGCGTCCTGACCGCCCGGGTGTCGCATAGGCGACGGTCCGCTAGTCCGGAGAGGTTTGTCTCCGAAGTCGCCCCGGGGTAGGCTGTCGCTACTGCCTAATGGATCGAGCCGCCTGGGGAGCGGGCCCACGGGCACTACGAACGGAGGCTGCCATGTCCCATCACGAGAAGCCAGGGCCCCGCGAGGGCATCATGATGAAGAACTCCGACGACGACGTCGAAGGCCACGGCTTCAAGATGAAGATCGACGGGTCCGAGGACGACACCGAGGGCCACGGCTTCAGCGCGAAGCGCAAGATCGACGAGTCTGACGAAGACGTCGAAGGCCACGGCTTCAGCGCGAAGCGCAAGATCGACGAGTCTGACGACGACGTCGAAGGCCATCGGATGAAGGTCAAGTAGCCGACCTCCCTCCCACTCGAGACAAAGCGCCCGCCGGGCTTGGCGGGCGCTTTGTTGAGTCCCCGGGGCGTCAGACGTCTCGAGCGTTGTCCGCCGTCGCCGCCAGCAACGCCTTGACCTCGAACGGCGTGATGCGCGGGTGGCGTGCGCGGATCCGGGCCGCGAACCCCGCGATGTGCGGGGCCGCGAAGCTGTTGCCCGTCGCCACGATCCGCTTGCCGTCCTTCCAGGCAACGTCGACGTCGAGTCCGAACGC
>JANNUK010000612.1:0-5514 GCA_031395155.1 Chloroflexota bacterium
GTGGCCAGCGGGCCGACGTTCGACGAGGTCTCCCATGGCCGACACTCCCACGCCCGCTACCGCGGGCGACGCACCCGATCCAGAAGCGGCGCCGACGCGCATCCGGGCCGTTCGACCCCGTGTGCCGAAGGCAGCCGCCAAACCGAAAGCTGCCGCGAAGCCGAAGTCGCTCCCCGCGAAGCCGAGAGCCGCCGCGAAGCCGAAGCTGGCGGCACCGTCCAGCGCCGGCCCGGTCCACGCCAACGGAAACGGGCGATCCGCCTCGGCCGTCCTGGCGGCCCCGCCGGCGGGGTCGCTGTCGTCCACCGTGATTCGCGACCTCGACCTACGTCAGGGGGCACTCGGGCGGGTCGACGCGGAGGACGTCGCCGTGACCCAGGGCGCCGTCGGCGCCGCTCGCGGCGATCGGGTGTCGGTCGAATTCGGGGCGGTCGGCGCGGCGCTCGGGGGTGACGTCCGGATCAGCCAGGGTGCGGTCGGCGCCGTCCTGGCGCGCAGCGTCCAGCTCGAGCAGGCCTTCGTCCGGACCGTGGTCGCCCAGGAGGTCGTCGTCCGACGCCCGTCGGCCATCGTCTTCCTCGTCGCGCAGCGCGTCCAGGGCGATGTCAGGGTCCTGTTCGACTGGAGGGCGGGCCTCGCCGTGGGCGCGGCGCTCGCGGTGATCGGCAGGCTCCTCCGTCGGCGCTGAGCGGCCCGGACGCAGCGAGGGGCGCCGACCTTCCCTGCCGTATACTCGCCACCCTGTGGGTCCCGGTTTCGACCAGCCTCATCTTGCCCGCCTGGCGGCTCCGGAACCGCCCACGTCACGGCGGCTCACCACGCACAGGAGTCAGCCCTTCGTGATCGATCCAGCGGCGCGCGTTCACGCGTCGGCCGACATCGAAGACGACGTGTCGGTCGGGCCGGGTACGGCGATCTGGCAACGAGCCCAGATCCGCACCGGAGCCCGAATCGGCAGCGAATGCGTCATCGGTCGGGACGCCTTCATCGATGAGGCCGTGACGATCGGCGATCGGGTCAAGATCCAGAACGCGGCCCTCCTCTACCACGGCGTGACCGTGGAGGACGGTGTGTTCATCGGACCCGGTGCGATTTTCACCAACGACCGCTTTCCGCGGGCGATCACGTCGACCGGTGAACTGGCCCGCGCGGCCGACTGGCAGGTGTCGCCGATCGTCCTTCGGCACGGCTGTTCCATCGGGGCCGGCGCGGTCGTCGTGGCCGGCGTTGATGTGGGCAGCTTCGCCACGGTCGGCGCCGGGGCGATCGTCACTCGCGACGTGACCGCCTATGCGCTCGTTGCCGGCAACCCGGCCCGGCGCCTCGGCTGGGTGTGTGCCTGCGGCATGCGCCTCGTCGATTCGGACGGCCATCCCGCCCCCGCCCAGCCGGATCGTTACTCGACGGATCGCGGGCTGCACTGCCCCAGCTGCGAGCGGACCTACGCCTACGTCGCCGACAGCGAGTCGCTCGAGGAGCGCCCCGCCCGTTCACAAGGAGCCACCGCATGATTCCCATCGCTCGTCCGGACATCGGCCCGGAGGAGATCGCGGCCGTGACCGCCGTCCTCGAATCGGGAATGCTCGCCCAGGGTCGTCAGGTCGCCGAGTTCGAGACCCGCTGGGCGGCGCAGGTCGGCGTCCGCCACGCCGTGGCGACGAGCAACGGGACCATCGCCCTCATGGCGATCTTCGCCGGCCTGGGACTGGGTCCCGGCGACGAGGTCATCACCGTCTCGCACACGTTCGCGGCAACGGCGAACGCGATCCTGTTCACCGGCGCCACGCCGGTGTTCGTCGACATCGAGCCGGACACGTACCTCATCGATGCCAAGCGGATCGAGGGCGCGATCACGCCCAGGACCCGCGCGATCGTGCCGGTCCACCTGTTCGGGCTTGTCGCCGACATGGACATGATCGGCGCGATCGCCGACCGCCACGGCCTGGCCGTGGTCGAGGACGCCTGCCAGGCGCACGGAGCCACCTACCGCGGGCGCGCGGCCGGCAGCTTCGGCCATGGGGCGTTCAGCCTCTACGCGACCAAGAACATGACCACCGCCGAGGG
This sequence comes from Chloroflexota bacterium, assembly GCA_031395155.1. Classification (GTDB taxonomy): domain Bacteria; phylum Chloroflexota; class Limnocylindria; order Limnocylindrales; family CSP1-4; genus CAKKPP01. Next base: position 2,065 of record JANNUK010000612.1, read on the forward strand.
CGGGCTGATCACGACCAACGACGACCGGTTGGCGGACTGGCTGCGCCTGTACCGCAACCAGGGCATGCGGGCGCGGTACCAGTTCGAGATGCTCGGCTACAACTTCCGGCTGACGGATCTCGCCGCATCGATCGGCCTCGCCCAGCTCGACAAGCTGGAGCGAAACACGGCCCGCCGGCAGGCGATCGCGGCCGCATACGACGAGGCGTTTGCCGATCTGCCGGTGAAGACGCCCGTCGTCCCCGACGGCCGCTCTCACGTCTTCCACCAGTACACGCTCGACGTCGGGCCGGCACGGGACGCGATCATCGCAGCCATCCGCGACGGCGGCGTTGGAGCGGACATCTACTACCCGATCCCCGTCCATCGCCAGGCCTACATCCTGGAGCGCGGGCTCCACGTCGAGTTACCGGTGACCGACCGCGCCTCCGAACGCACGATCGCCCTCCCGATGTTTCCGGGCATGACGGACGAGGAGCGGGCGACGGTCATCCGCGTGGTCCGTGAGGCTGTCCTGGCCCATTCCGGGGTGGGCGTCCACGCATGAGGGCGCTGCGCCGATGACGGCGAACTGGCGCCCAGTGGGGGACCGCGAACTTCGGGTGGGACTTGCCGGCCTCGGATCGATGGGCCGCAACCACCTCCGGGTCATCGCCAGCCGACCGAATACGCGGCTCACCGCGGTCGCCGACCCGGTGACCGGCGCCCTCGATGCCGCGACGGCGCACACCGGGGCCACGGGGTTCGCCGAACCCCTCGCGATGATCGCCGAGGCCGAGCTCGACGCCGTCGTCATTGCGGCTCCGACCACGGCGCACCTGCCACTCGCGCTCGCGGCGATCGAGCGCGGAACTGCCGTCCTCGTCGAAAAGCCCCTCGCGCTCACGGTCGAGGAGTGCCTCCAGATCGTCGCCGCTTCCCGGGCCACCGGCGTTCCGGTCCAGGTGGGCCACGTCGAGCGCTTCAATCCGGCGGTTCGTGAGCTCGGCCGGCTCATCGACGCGGGCTGGCTCTCGACCGTCTACGCGATCAGCTCACGGCGGGCCGGGCCGTTCCCCGCCCGGATCCGGGACGTGGGCGTGACGGTCGACCTGGCGACGCACGACGTCGATATCTGCTCATGGCTGGCCGGAGAGCGGCCGAGTCGCGTTCACGCGGAGACCGCTCAGCGGATCCATGCGTCCCACGAGGACCTCCTCTACGGGCTCCTGCAATTCCCGTCCGGCGTTGTCGCCCAGCTCGATGTCGACTGGCTCACGCCGGCCAAGCGGCGGCAGCTCACGGTGGTCGGCGAGGAGGGCATGTTCGAGCTGGATTACCTGACCCAGCGCCTCACGTTCACCCGGGCTACCGACACGACCAACCCGCGGCTGATCGGTGGCTACGCGCCCACGTTCGAGGGCGAGGTCGCGGAGCTGCCGGTCCCGAACGGCGAGCCGCTCGCGCTCGAGCACGACGCGTTCCAGCGCATCGTTCGCGAGGGCGGACGCCCCGAGGTCGACGCGGAGGATGGCCTGTGGGCGGTCGGCATCGCCACCGCGCTCCTCGAGGCGGCACGAGGTCGCAGCGTCGTCGAGCTCGCCGAGTTCGGCCGGAGGCTGGTCCCGACGTGAGCACCCGGCCCGACGGGTCCGCGGCCGGATCCCGCGGCTGGGTCGTCATCCGGGAGGGCCAGCACCGGCGCTGGGGTGGGGAACTCCGGCGGCGCCACATCTTCGCGCGGCTGGCCGAACGAACGGGGGCGCGGATCGTTGAATCCGGCTGGTACCCGACGCTGCTCCGTCGAGCGGTGCGCGGGCCGATCGTGGGCTCCCTGCCGGGCCCGCTCATCTATCGCCTGCCGTCGCGCGGTCTGAAGCCGAGGTTCGCCGCATCGGAGAAGCTGCGCGACCGTCTCCTCGACGCCGCGATCAGCGTGACCGATCCGGCCGTCGTCGCGATCTACGATGATCCTGTCGCCCAGGCTCGTGCCCTCGGCGTCCGCCAGGACGAGGCCTGGCTGGCCGAGCTCGCGGCCCGCCAGCGTCGCAACGTTGCCACGTTTCGCTGGCACGTCGTTCCGACGGCCTCCTTCGCGGAGCTGGCCGGCCTCGACGCGGACCGTGTCATCGTCGGCGGCAATGGCACCGATGTCGAGCGCATCCGGGTCGGTCCATGGCCGGAGCAACCGGCGGTCGGGATCGTGTCCGGCGCGGCACCCGGACGCGGGCTCGAACTCCTCGTCGACGCGGTCGCCCTGGCCCGGACGACCGTGCCCGATCTCGTCCTCCGCATGTGGCTGGTGCCGACGAGCGAGGCGAGCGAGGACTACCTGCGCGATCTCCGCACCTCGGTCGAGGGACGGCCGTGGGTGGAGATCGGAACCGCCCCCTACGAACAGCTCGGCGAGATCCTCGGGACGGCATCGGTCCTGTGCATTCCCCACCCACCCAACGAGTACATGGACGTCGCGCTCCCGGTGAAGCTCTTCGATTCGCTGGCGGCCGGGCGGCCCCTCGTCGTCACGCCGCGCACGGAGACCGCGGCCGTGGTCTCCGGGATGGGCGTCGGGGTGGTGTCCGCGGGCGACCGCCCGGAGGATCTGGCCACCGCGATCGTCGACCTCCTGTCCGACGAAGGTTCGCTGCACGCCCTCGGCGCTCACGCCCGTCAGGTTGCGGAGCAGTCGTTCGACTGGCGCCTCGTCGGCGACCGGATCGCCTCGGCAGTGCTCGCTCGCGAGTCCGGCTGAGCGGCCGGATCAACCCTCATCGCCGAGCCGGCGAAGCCCTCCGTGGCCAAGCCGGGCCGTTCCATCGCGGATGAGTGGCGCCGCGGCGAGGTGGTCGAGGCCGTCGATGCACACCAGCTCCACCGGCCCGGGGGTCCCTTGGGACGCGAGGGCGACCGCCGAGCGGATCGCGTCCGAACCACGCCCGGAGATGAGCTGCTCCAGCCCCGGTAGCCAGCCCCGCCTCCGTGCCACTGCCAATGGATGGCGAGCGGCGCGGAGCAACCGGCGGAACCCGGTCGTCGGCGGCCTGAGCACGGCCGCGTCGGCCATGGCGCGCAACCGACCGTGCAGGTCCGTCTCGACGATACCGGCAAGGCCGCTTCGCGCCGTCGGATCCACGCCGGTGGAGGTGACGAGGACGATGTGGGAACGTGCGTTCTCGCCGAGGCGGGACACCAGCGCGGCACGACCCGGATCGATCGCGACGAGCACGCGTCGCGCGGTCGGGCCAGCGGGCGGTTCCGCGGGCCGCGTATCGGCCGGTCCGGGGACGGCCGGCCCGCGGCCGACGGGGCCCGGCGACGTTTCCGGGGAGCCATCGCGCGCCCCCAGGACCTCTGCATAGAGTTCGAGCAAGCGGCGCCCGACCGTCTGCTCGTCGAAACGGCCCAGCACGGCGGCTCGAAGACGTGCGGGATCGAACGAGTCGATGCGCTCCAGCACGCGGAGCACGCCCG
>JANNUK010000128.1:0-5123 GCA_031395155.1 Chloroflexota bacterium
TCCCGTTCAGCTGCTCGGCGGGGCGCTGATCCTCGCCGGGGTGATCCTGTCCCAGGCGACGCCGGGCGCGATCGGGGCCCGGCTCCGCGTACGCATCGCCGACGAGTAGCCGCCAAGCATCCGCGGACGGCCACCATCGCAGGCGCGGCGCACTTTCCTTTCCGGGCTGATCGCGGGCGCCCGTTCGACGGGCTAGACCGGTTGGCGGGGTTAGATCGGACGGACCGCCGCCAGTGCCCGCCGGGCAGCCTCCGCGACGAACGCGCCGTCCGCCCCGATCCCGACAAACCGGAACCCCATCTCGAGGTGGCGCGCCACGACTCCGGTGTCGTAGACCAGGATGCCGGCCGCCTTGCCGTGGGACTCGGCCGCGGCCACGACTGCGCGCAGCGCACCCAGGTACGTGTCGCCCTGGAAGTGCCCCGGGACGCCAAGGGAATGCGAGAGGTCCGCGGGACCCACGAACAGGACGTCGACGCCGTCGATCGCGGCGATGGCGTCCGCGTCGCGGACGGCGCCGGGCGACTCGATCTGGACGATCCCCACGATACGCTCGTTGACCCGGCCCACGTCACCGTGGCCGACCGCGCCAAGCTCTGCACCGCGAGTTCGGAGCGCCACGCCGCGGCTCCCCTTTGGCGGGTAGTGCAGGTAGCGGACGGCCGCAGCGACCTCGTCTGCCGACTGCGACTGCGGGATCATGATCCCGGCCGCGCCGAGGTCGAGGGCCCGCCCGATCCTGAGCCGCTCCGCGGATTGCGGACGCACGATCGCGGTGGCCGGCGTCGTCTCGACAGCGTGGAGCAGCCCGAGCAGGTCGGTCTCGGTCGAGGCCCCGTGCTCCAGATCCAACACGATCCAGTCGTAGCCGGCACGACCGCAGATCTCGGCCGACACCGGAGAATCGAGGTCCGCGAAGAGGCCGAACAGGGTCTCGCCGGCCAGGATCCGTGGCCGAAGTGCGGGACGTTCGAGGGTGGTCATGCGCGTATCATGCCGCGCCGCCAGACCTGCCGCCCGACGAGTCGGCGGGCGTGAGCCGCGCCCTCGGCTATGCCGAGAACGGGATCGGCCGGCTTGGTCCGTGCAGCGTTGCCCGCGAGACGCAGCGATTCCGGATGACGCGGGCCGACTGGGCCGCGCGTCCGCGCCCGCCGGTCGAGATCATCGGCCTCGAGGCCTGCCGCGACCTGTTCGGCGGGTAGCCGCTCGGTCCCGCCATCCTCTCGTCGTGCCTCGCGGTTGATCGCGTCCTGGGGACGGGCGCCGCCGCGCCCATTCACCGGGTCGGGGTCGCCCTTCACCGGGTCGGGGTCGCTCCCATGAGTGACCCACGCACAGGCTCGCAGTCAGGTCCGGATTCGGTCACGCTTTTCGAGGGCGCCATCGTTCCCATGCATGCCACAAGGGCTGCCGTGCGATACGCGCGGGTGTCGATCACGCCTATCTCGACCGTTACGCTCACGGCAGCGATGGAGGCGATATCGGAACCGAAAGGCCGCGGCCGGACACGTCGGAACCGTGACCCACGCACGATCCCGGACAGTCGAGGACACCTGGCCGTCCTGATGGTCAGTCCGGGAACGCCTCCGGGCCGCGCTCCGCGAGCTCGGAGGCTTCCCTCGTCGCAGCCTCGCCCTGCGGCGGTAACCACGAATACGGGTAGCGGTCGTCATCGAGCGCCATCGCCTCGCGCGTGATGAGCAGCGGGTTGAACGTGTCGACCATGACCGCCAGCTCCTCGGTTGCCTCGCGCCCGATCGAGGCCTCGGCAGTGCCCGGGTGCGGCCCGTGCGGGATCCCGGCCGGATGGACCGTGAACGACGCGATGTCCACGCCGCGCCGGCTCATGAAGTTGCCGGCCACGTAGTAGATGACCTCGTCCGAATTGATGTTCGAGTGGTTGTACGGCGCCGGGATCGCGTGCGGGTGGTAGTCGAACTTGCGCGGCACGAACGAGCACACCACGAAGTTCCGCGCCTGGAACGTCTGGTGGACCGGCGGCGGCTGGTGCACCCGCCCTGTGATCGGCTGGAAATCGGCGATGTCGAAGCGGAACGGCCACAGATAGCCATCCCAGCCGACGACGTCGAAGGGATGGTTCTCGTAGTGATAGGCCGTGACACGGTCGCCGCTCCGGACGTGGACGACGAAGTCGCCGGTCTCGGCGCGCGGCTCCGCCCACTCAGGGGCGTGGAGATCGCGCTGGGAGTACGGGGCGTGCTCCAGGAGCTGGCCGTAGTCGTTGCGATATCGCTTCGGCGGTTCGATAACCGACGGCGCCTCGAGCCAGAGCATCCGCTGCTCGACGCCGGGATCCGGATCCAGGCGCCACGTCGTGCCGATCGGGAGCACGAGGTAATCGCCCGGGTGATAGCGCAGCGGACCGAAGATCGTCTCGCAGACGCCGGTCCCCTCGTGGACGTAGAGCATCTCGTCGGCGACGCCGTTGCGATAGAACGTGCCCTCGGGCATCGCCTCCGCCGGGCGGACGATCCCGAACACGACATCGCGGTTGAAGAACAGCGGGATGCGCCCGCTGATCACGTCGCCGCGCGGCGGCACGGCGGCGGTGTTGATCAGCCGATGGCGATGGAGACCATCGTCCGCCGCCTCCCAGCGAACCTCGCGGACCGGCTCGATGCGGTTGGTGCGGGTCGGGGGGACCAGGTGGTAGAGCAGCGAGCTCCGCCCGGTGAACCCTTCAACGCCGAACAGCTCCTCCGCATAGAGCGAGCCGTCGGGGGCGCGGTGCTGCGTGTGGCGCTGCTGCGGGATGCTGCCGCGGCTGGCGTAGTACATGAAACGACTGGCCTCCTCGCGTGAGGAGGCCAGTCTAGTCGCGCAGTGCGCGCTCAGGATGTCGGTTGAAGATAGCCGTAGTAGCCGAAGCCGAGGGTGTCGCCGAAGAAGGTGAGGTCAGGCTTGTTGATAGGGCGCAAGTTGGCACCGTCCGGATCCATCAGGTAGAAGGTCGTCGGTCCCCAGAACATGATGTGCAATCCGTCCGGGGTCCAGCTGGGGGCTCCGTACCCGATGTTGGACGACGTCAGCGTCTGAAGGTCCGTCCCATCGGGGCGGACGGTGGAGACGGCGGCTCGCGAGTCATTGAACTCGTGGATGGGATACGAGCTGAAGACGATCTGCGAACCGTCCGGCGACCAGTCCGCATCGCCAAACGGCGTCCCGTCGGGCAGGGCGAGCTCATGGAGCCCGCTGCCGTCCGCGTTGACGATGAAGATGCTGGCGTCCACGATCGCGTCCTGTGCCGGATCACGACGGACATCGTGGTACACGATCTGGAGGCCATCGGGCGACCAGGACGGTTCCGCGAGCCAGACGTCCGGGGACGAGGTCCGAGTGGACTCCAGGGTCGTGACGCTGCGGCTCGCCAGGTCAAGAATCGCGATCGCGTTCGACTGATCGGTTCCGGTCGAGCGTACGAACACGATGCGGCTACCGTCGGCCGAGTATGCCGGGGCATTGTCCGTGCAATCGGCGGGCTGACCGCTGCAGTCCGTCGAGAGCAGCCGTGGATCGCCGCCCTCGATGTCAACCTCCCAGATCTGAACGGGGAGGTCCCAGGCACTGAAGGCAACGCGGTTGCCGTCGGGTGAGATGTCGGGGCTGCCCTTCCCAGAGGCCGGGATCCCGGGGGCCAGCTCGTGGAGGCCAGTGCCGTCCGCATGGACGAGCCAGAGCGAGCGTGGGTATTCGACACCCGCCGGGGTCGAGCCGTCGGGTGCCTTGCCGAAGTGCTCGAACACGATCCAGCCGTCCAGCGTGGTGTAATCGGCGGCCGTCGCTCGTGGTGTCGACGTGGCGGTCGGGAGCGTCGACGTCGGGCTCGGTGGGCCGACATCGTTCTTGCCGGGCAGGTTCAGGTAGATCAGGCCGAGCGCGACCACGCCCACAAGGGCGGCCGCAGCCAGGCGCATCGGGGAGTTCATTGTGGGCAACCTCCACGGGATCCAGAGATCCCGTTCCTGTGATGTCTGGTCGATCTCGAGGAGGGCGGCCTCGACGACCCGATCCGGGGCGTCGGTAGGTCCGAGCTCGAGCCAGGCCCGAGCGTCACGCTCGAATCGGTGCTCGTCGCTCATGCCAGGCCTTCCTTCTCGGTGGGGGGCTCCCGGCCGGCCTCGACGGCCATCCGGAGGGCCCGCGTGGCGTAGTGGAGTCGCGATCGGGCCGTGCCCGCGGGGATGCCGAGCGTCTCGGCGATCTCCACGAGCGGCAGCCGACGTAGTGGTGCATGACGAAGACCGCCCGCTGGTCCACGGGGAGCCGGCGGAAGGCCCGTTCGATCTCATCGCGGTCGCCCACCGCGCGGCTCTCATCCGGCGTCGATCCCTGGAGATCAGGCAGGACCCGAACGTTGGCCGCCCAGCGGCGGTTGCGACGAACCTCGATGTAGCAGGCGTTGACGAGGACGCGATGGAGCCAGGCGTCGAAGCGGTCGGCATCCCGCAGGTGCGGGAGCTGGCGCCAGGCGCTGACGAGGGCGCTCTGCAGTGCGTCCTCGGCGAGGCCCGTGTCGCGAAGGATCCGGAAGGCGATCGCGTACAGCCCGTCGCTGACCTGATGCACCAGGCCGGCGAAGGCGTCACGGTCGCCCTTGCGGGCTCGCTCCACGAGGTCTCGATCCACCTCGGCCTCCATCTGTCACGCGTGATTGGCGCGATCTGGAACGTTTGATTCAGGTCGAGGCTGAAACGTTCACCGATCGATCCATTGCTCGCCGCGCCCGCTTCCGCGGGACCTCGCGCTCAGCCGCCAACCGGCGGCGGGGCATCACCCGGGGCGATCCGTCACGCCCGAGACGAGCGAGCCGAGTCGCTCGATGGAGAGGCTCACGGAATCGCCCGGCTGGAGCCATCGACCGAGCGTCTCGGCCTTGACCTCGAGGAGGCAGCCGGTCCCTACCGTCCCAGACCCGAGGATCTCGCCGGGTCGCACGCGCACGTCCGCCGATGCCCGCCCGAGCATCTGGCCGAACGAATACTGGGCGGCCGACCAGCGGCCATTCGATACCGGTGTGACGTGACCGCCGGCGTCAGTCACGGACGCGGTCATCGCGAGGTCGGGGCCGGTCGCGTTCGTGGTCCAGGCATCCGCGAGCT
>JANNUK010000178.1:0-4682 GCA_031395155.1 Chloroflexota bacterium
CCGGCAAGATCGGCCTGATGTGGAGCAACCAGACGAATCCCGCAATGTACTTCGCGGTCCACACCGACGGGAGCGCCGATACGACCTGGACCGGCGAGACCGCAGGTGGGGGCGCCAAGAACGCCGACGATCACATCAACATGAAGTCGCTCGAATCCGACGGCAGCGGCCGCGTCTTCGCGATCACGAAGACATCGCAGACGACGAGCACCGCGACGATCATCGCGGTCGTCGTGCGGACGGCGGACGGTGCCTGGACCAACTATCCGGTGTGGCGGGTCTCGGACGGCACGACCCGGCCGATCCTCCTCATCGACACCGAGCGCCAGGAGCTCCGCGTCTTCGCGACTGCGCCGGAGAGCAGCGGCATCATCTACACGAAACGGTCGCCGCTCAACAACATCTCGTTCCCGGTGGGCAAGGGCGACATCTTCATCCGGGACGCCGCGGTCGACGGCCTGAACAACCCGACCTCCACGAAGCAGAACCTCAGCAGCACGACCGGGTTGGTGGTGCTGGCTGCGCAGAACTCGAACAAGCGCTACTGGCACAACTACGATCCGCTCGGCGGCGGAGGCCCGCCTCCGCCCATCGCCCCGACCGCCGACTTCAGCGCCAGTCCAACGTCGGGACCGGCACCCTTGGCCGTCACCTTCAGCGATGCGTCAACCGACGCTCCCACGAGCTGGGCATGGACGTTCGGCGACGGCGCCACGTCCGCCGCTCAGAACCCGAGCCACGCCTACATCGCGGTCGGGACCTACACGGTGAGCCTCACGGCGTCCAACGCGGCGGGCTCGAACACGAAGACTCGGACCGACTACATCACGGTCACCGAACCACCACCGCCGGGCTCCACCCTGACCTTCGGCGCGGTCGCGGACTCCCACGTGAATTCCGCCTTCGTGAACTCCAACTACGGAACCCTCGCGACCCTCCGGGTGCGCAACGGAACGGCCAATGGGACGGCGACGTATCGGCCGTACCTCAAGTTCGATGCGACCGGGATCTCCGGCTCCGTCGCCTCCGTCACGCTGCGCCTGTACGTCGCCACGGGAACGAACGATGGCGGCAGCGTCTACGCCGTCGGCAGCGGCTGGACGGAAACGGGACTGACCTGGAGCAACGCTCCCCCGATCGGAAGCTCCGCGCTCGCCGCGATCGGCAAGACGACGACCGGGACGTGGGTTGACATCCCCCTGGGTGCTGGGGCCGTCGCCGCCAACGGCGCGTACTCATTCGCAATCCAGAATGCCATCACCTCGAGTGGTTACTACAGCAGCCGCGAAGGGACCAACCCGGCGCTACTCGTCGTGACGCTGTCCGGTGGTCCGGCTGTCGGACCGACCGCCGACTTCACGGCCACGCCGACCTCCGGGGCGGCCGCGCTCCCGGTCACCTTCAGTGACGCCTCGAGCGGCGCTCCCACGAGCTGGGCGTGGACGTTTGGCGACGGCGCCACGTCCAATGTCCAGAACCCGAGCCACACCTACGTCGCCGAGGGCACCTACACGGTGAGCCTGACGGCGACGAACGCGATGGGGTCGAACGCGATGACTCGGACCGACTACATCGCCGTCACCGCTCCGCCGCCGCCGGGCTCCACCCTGACCTTCGGCGCGGTCGCGGATTCCCACGTGAATTCGGCCTTCCCGAATTCCAACTACGGAACCCTAGCGACCCTCCGAGTGCGCAACGGAACGGTTGATGGGACGTCGACGCATCGTCCCTACCTCAAGTTCGACGTGACCGGAATCTCCGGCTCCGTCGCCTCCGTCACGTTGCGCCTGTACGTGGTCACCAAGACCAACGACGGAGGGAGCGTCTACGCCGTCGGCAACGACTGGACGGAGAGCGCGATCAACTGGAATACGGCCCCGCCGGTCAGTGGAGCTGCCCTTGCCGCGATCGGCCCGACGACGACGGGGACGTGGATCGACATCCCCCTCGGAGCCGGGGCGATCGGGGCCGACGGGACGTATTCGTTCGCCATTGCGAACGCCAGCACGACGAGTGGCTACTACGGCAGCCGGGAGAGTGCGACCCCGGCCCAGCTCCTGGTGACGCTGTCGAACTGAGGCGAGGTTCGCCGCTGTGCCGGGCCAACAGTGCCCGGACCACCTCCACCCCCCAGAGTGGTGCGCGGGTGCACCGGAACTCTTGGTTTTGGGCGTCCAGAGGGCGATTCCGGGGTACTTTCGGGGGGTCCAGAACTACTCTTTCGGCTAATGTAGGGTCCGGAACGGAGCGTGGCCGTTCGGGCCCGACAAGTCCTCGTCAGGCGCCCGTCAGAGGGTCGGGTCGCACCAGCGCAGGCATCGTTTTGGCCGTCTTGGGGAACGGTGGAGGAGCGCATCGGGTCGCCACCCGATGGAGGGAGGGAATGCATGCGCGTTGCTGTTATTGGACTTGGGTATGTCGGTCTTGTCACCGCGGCCGGTCTGGCCGAGTGGGGCCACGACGTCCTGGGAATCGAAGCGAATCCGGAGCGGCTCGACGTCCTGCGTGACGGACGGTTGCCGATCTACGAACCCGGCCTGGATGAACTCATCGCCCGTCATATCGCGGGCCATCGCATCATCTTTTCTGCAAACACCAGTCAGATCGGTTCGGTCGAGGTCGCCATCGTCGCCGTCGGAACGCATGATGGCAACGGCGGCTGGCAGACCGACACGATCCGGGCGTGCCTGGGCGACATCGTGCCGCGCCTGGCAGACGACGCCACGCTTGTCATCCGATCGACGCTGCCGCCGGAGTTCCTGCCGTCGCTGGCGGGCCTCGTCGACGGCCTGCGCGCGGCAGCGGGTCGTCCCGAGATCCCGGTCGTGATCAATCCGGAATTCACACGCGAGGGCAACGCAGTCCAGGACTTCCTGTTCCCCGACCGGGTGGTTCTGGGCGTCGTTCGCGACGATACCGGTTCAGGTGAGCGCACCCTGCGGATGGTCTATCGCGCCGTGGACGCGCCGATCCTGGCGATGTCCGCCCCGGATGCCGTGCTGACCAAGCTGGGCGCCAACCTGTTCCTCGCCACGAAGATCAGTTTCGCCAACGAACTTGCCGCGCTGTGCGACCAGTTTGGAGCCGATGTGACCTCGGTCGTTGACGCGATGGGTCGCGATGCCCGGATCGGAACATCGTTCCTGCGGGCCGGCGTGGGCTTCGGAGGCTCCTGCCTGCCCCACCAGGTCTCGATGACCATCCGCTCCGCGGCCCAGTACTCGATGGACACGCCGCTCCTGCGGGCCGTAGACCAGGTGAACCACGATCAGCGGACGGCGTTCGTCGATCGCATGGAGACCGCCTTTGGTGGCTCCCTCGCCGGTCGCCGGATTGCCCTCCTCGGCCTGACCTTCAAGCCTGGCACCGACGACCTGCGCGACGCGCCGGCGCTGACGATCGCGCTGAGCCTGCTCGGGCGAGACGCGGACGTCGTGGCCTACGACCCCATGCCGACCGCACGCGCCGCCGCCCGGCGCATCGTCCCGGCCCTGACCGTGGTCGACGATGTCTGGTCGGCGCTCGCCGACGCGGACGGTGTCGGTCTGGTCACGGAGTGGCCGGAGTTCGTCGCGCTCGACTGGTTCGACGTGCGGGCGGTCACGCGTGGCGATGTGGTCGTGGATGGTCGGAACGCGCTGGACCCGGAGGCGCTCGACGCGGCCGGCTTCCACTACACGGGATTCGGCCGGCAGGTGGGATCGGCACGACGGACGGTCGGGGCGGCCCGAGCGCCCAGGCGACAGGACGTCTCCGTCGCGCCGCTCATGACCTCGGTCGCCTTCGACTGAAGGTGGATCACGCGCGTTCAGGAGCCTGATCGTCCGTCAGGCCACACGACGCCTCGGATCGGACGGTCGCTCGTGCTGTCGGCACGATGACACCGCGGTGACCGCCGATTTCCCTTGACGTGGCGGCGTCGCTGCGCGGAAGATAGGTGCGGTCGGATGCACTCGGCGGGGGCTACGTGCAGCGTCCGACGGACGAGAGGGTCCAGGATCCTGGGAGCAGACGCTCAGGGTTTTCGCCTCACACTCCAGCCGGGGAATTGAGGTCCTATCGGGTGACGCGGAGAGTGCCCGCAACCGCGACGATCCGTTCGACGTTCGGCGCGCTCGCCACACCGGCGCCCGCCAGTTCACGGCTCGCGCTTGGCCCGATCCCCTCCTCACAACAGCGGTCCCCGAGACCGGTCGTGGAGCCCCTGCGTTGAACGCAGGGGCTTCGCGTTGTCGTGTCTCCTCGACGACGACCCAGCCAAGGTAGTGGCCATGCGGAGAAGGGAGCCGGTTCGATGATTGGCAAGAGGCTGCAGCCAGGGGCGTCCGCCAGGCGAACGCTCGCTCCCGGGGAGTACGAGCGCGAGTTGGTCGATCGTCTCGCAGCCGCCAACGCTCGGCAGGACGCCGCGCCACACCACGGCCCGGAGCGGCGACCAGGCTCGGAGCGGCGCCGCGCCTGGGGCACGATGGCCGCGCTCCAGTCGATGATGCTCATCTTTGCACTGGTGATCCCGGGCGGCGCCGGCGCGGAGCCCAGCCCTACGGGCGCCACGATCGCCAGCGACCAGGCCGACTACGCGCCCGGCGCAACGGTCACCCTGACCGGGACCGGCTGGGCGCCCGGCGAGGAAGTCCGAATCGTGGTCAACGATACGTACGGCGCGACCTGGCAGCGCGATG
>JANNUK010000181.1:0-1537 GCA_031395155.1 Chloroflexota bacterium
CCTGCCGCTGCTCAGGGACGAGCGTCCCGAGCTCGTCGTGCGCGAGTTTGAGCGGATCGTCGCGGAGCGGGCGGGATTGGCCGACGACACGACGGCGGAGGTAGGGTCTTGGCCCGGCCTGGACGCTGCCCCGGAGCCGGCTCGATGACCGAACGCACGCCCGCGATGGACGGCGCTGGTGGCGATCAGGATCGGGGGTTCGAGCTCCCGCCCGAACTGGCCATCGACACCGATGTGGCCCGCCGGGTCATGGCCGACTTCATTCGCGGCCAGCTCCGTCAGGCCGGGTTCGAGCGGGCGGTCCTGGGCCTGTCCGGGGGGATCGACTCCGGACTGGTGGCGTACCTGACGGCCGAGGCGATCGGGCCCGAACGGCTCTTGTGCGTGCTCATGCCATATCGGACGTCGTCGCCGGCCTCGAGATCGGATGCGGAGGTCGTGGTCGAGCGACTCGGCTGCGCGTCCGAGGTGGTCGACATCAGCGCGATGGTGGATCCGTTCTTCGAGGACCAGCGCGATGCCAGTGCCCTTCGGCGCGGCAACGTCATGGCCCGGATGCGGATGACCGTTCTGTACGACCGATCGGTGACGTGGGGCGGGCTGGTCGTCGGGACCGGCAACAAGACCGAAGCGCTCATCGGGTACACGACGCTGTTCGGCGATTCGGCGTGCGCGTTCAACCCGATCGGCGATCTGTACAAGAGCCAGGTCCGGCAGGTTGCGGCGGCGATCGGCGTGCCCGACGCCATCCTCCGCAAGGCGCCTTCGGCCGACCTGTGGCCCGGCCAGACCGACGAGGTAGAGGCGGGGTTCTCCTACCCGGAACTGGACCGGTTGTTGTTCTGGCGGATCGACAAGCGGCGGTCGACCGAGGAGCTCGTGGCCATGGGGTTCGACGGCGCGCTGATCGAGCGCGTCGATCGGATGGTGGCCGGTTCCGAGTTCAAGCGCCAGGTCCCGCCCGTCGCGAAGCTGGGCCCGCGAACGGCCGGAGTCGACTACCTCTATCCGAGGCGGCGGCCTGGATCCGCGCGTCGTTGAGCGTTCCCACGGAAACCGTCAGCGGGCGCCTGTACGTCGTCGCCACGCCGATCGGCAATCTGGGCGATGTGACCCTGCGCGCCCTCGAAGTCCTTGCCGCGGTGCCGCTCATCGCCGCCGAGGACACCCGGCACTCGCGGCGGTTGCTCGATCGGCACGGCCTGGCCACGAGGATGGTGAGTTTTCACGCGCGCAGCGGGCCGGCGCGCCGGGAGCAGCTGCTCGACCACCTTCGGGCCGGGTCCGACCTCGCCATGATCACCGATGCCGGGACGCCCGGGGTCAGCGATCCCGGCGACGACCTCGTCCGCGCGTGGGCCGCCGAGGGCGGGGTGGTTGTTCCAATTCCCGGCGCATCGGCCGTGCTCGCCGCGGTCGCCGCCAGCGGGATCGCCGGCCCGCGCTGGGCCTTCGAGGGATTCCTTCCGCGATTGGGACGGGAACGCCGCGAGCGGCTTGCGCGCATTGGGGCCGATGACCGCGCCACGGTGCTGTT
>JANNUK010000192.1:0-5716 GCA_031395155.1 Chloroflexota bacterium
GTGTCGCGCCTGCCGGATCCGGGAAGACCACCGTGCTCGTCGCCCGGATTGCCTGGCTCATCGACCGTGGTGCCGATCCGGAACAGATCTGCGCGGTCACCTTCAACCGCCGGGCGGCGGTCGAGCTGCGCGAGCGCGTCGACCCGGCCGTCGCTCCACTCGGGGTGGTGCCGCGGGCGGTTCGAGTGGCCACGTTTCATGCCCTGGGCCGCGAGATCCTGCTCGATGCCGGCGTCACTGGTGCCGAACAGGTGGCCGATCGCGAGCCGCTGCTCCGCGAGCTCTTTCCGGATGCCGCGCCCGCAGACCGGCGCACGCTGGACGACGCCTTCTCGCGCCTGAAGCTGGACGCCTTCGTGACGGCCAACGACGTCGCCGCCGACCCGGAGCCGGGAGCGATCGGCCAGGCCTTCATCTCGTACCAGCGGGGGCTTGTCGAACGCGGACAGCTCGACTTCGACGACCTCGTCTCCGAGGCCGTCCGGGCCCTTGAATTAACGCCCGCCCTGCTGAAACGCTGGCGGACGCGCACGACGGAGCTCCTCGTCGATGAGGCGCAGGACCTCGATCTGACGCAGCTTCGGCTCGCGCTGCTCCTTGCCGCCCCGGCGAACCGGATCTTCCTGGTTGGTGATGACGACCAGTCGATCTACGGCTGGCGGCTGGCCGACGTTCGGCGAATCCTCGGACTCGCGGCCGAGCTGCCGGGCATTCGACGCTTCGACCTCGAGACGAACTATCGGTGCCCCGCGGTCGTCGTGGATCGAGCCAACCGGCTGATCTCGAAGAACCGGGAGCGTTTCGTCAAACGGATTCGCTCTCGTGACGACGCCCCGGGAACGCTCGTCCTGGCCGGCGACGGCACCGATGACAGCGAACGGGCGGAACGGATCATCGATCGATGGACGGATGGGACCGACAGCTGCGCCATCCTGGCCCGCACCAACCGCAACCTTCACCCCGCCGCGGTGGCTGCACTCCAGCTCAATCGGGCGTTCACGGCACCCGATCTGACGCTGCTCGTGGAATCGCCCCATGTCGATGTCCTGATCGGTGTTGCCCGCGCCAACATCGCCTCCGGGCCGTTTCTTCCTGCATTCGCGCGAGCCGTCCGCAGCCCGACGGACGTGAACGGCAAGGCACGCGAGGCACGCGTGGCCGGCGAGGCCGCCGAGGCACGTGAGGCCGGCGACGTCGATCCGGACGGCGCGTCGCGCAACGATGTGGCCGAGACCCTCCTCGCCTGGGCGACGCGATATCGAAACATCGACGAGCTGGCTGCGGCGATCGCCGAAGTGCGCGCCGCGTTGGCCACGTTGCGACGTGACGACGCGCCGCTCACGCTCGCCACGGCGCACGGGACCAAGGGCCTGGAATTCGATCACGTCGCCGTGATCGACATGGATGAGGGTCGGTTCCCGAGCGGCCGGGCCCTCGCGGAGGCGAGCGATCCGGAGCGAACCATGGAGGAGGAGCGGCGACTTGGATACGTCGCATGGACCCGTGCCCGGCGGACGTTGACGCTCGCCTACGACCCGGGCGCCCCGTCGACATTCCTTCGCGAGGCGTTCAGCGCGGACGAGCTCGCCCCTCCGCGCGACCCCCGTCCGCGCTAGGACTCCGGCAGCGTTTGGGACATGACGTCGCCGCAGGTCCACTCGAGGGTGCCGGCGAAGTCCAGCGACTCGCCCGTATAGTCCGGCCCGGCCATGGCCGCGAGCCCGGCGAACCGTATGGAGCCGCCCTCGTTGGTGAACGAGGCCTCAAGGGTGGACGACTCAATCGCCTGCATCCCGACCGACATTGGCTTCCCATCGGCCGCGACGAGCGCCGCTGTGCTCCTGATATCGAGTCGGACGCCGTTTTTGCGCTGGGCATCATCAGAGGCATCCCAGCGGTCGCCAAACGTTGAGGTACACAAATACGAATGGGTGATCCGACGTATCGAGTCGCATGTTCGGGTCACCAGTGACCTGGAATTCCGTTTCGCTGCCGACGTTGGTGCAGTCCGCGGGACTGGTCGCGCTCGCGATGATGGGCGACTCGAGGCGGAGGGTCATCGTCCCGCCTGGCTGATAGATGAGCGGCTCCCGGCTGGGCCCCAGGTTCTGGCCGGCCACGAGGCCGATGCCCACGGCCAGGACCACCAGCCCGATCCACCGCACGGTCGCGCGACCGACGAACGCGACGATCGCGCCCACCAGCAGGATTGCGAGGGCGGCGATCGTCAACATCAGGCCGGAGTAGACCGGCCACCAGATCCAGTCGACGTACGCGCCCAGCACCGCCGCGAGCGATCCGGCGACGACGAGGATCACGAGCACGGTTGCCCGACCCCGTTCGTCCGCGGTCAACGCCGTCAAGGCGGTCACGCCTTGAACCAATTCAGGTCATCCCGACCGATGACCACGCCGGTGAGCAATGCGAACGCCCAGGCGAAGCCGGTGAACGGCGCGCTGAGGCCGGCCGCGATCGCGGTGATCACGTGGTGGGAGAGCCGCAGTGTCGGAACTGCCATCTCGGTCACTGTAGCCTCCATTCTGGCGCCTGCCTCGGCCGGCATCGACAGGTAGACGCGAGTGCGGCCCCGACGTTACGACCAGCGACCGAATGCGGACGCGAGACTCGCTGGAGGGGGAGCCAGGGACTCGGGGTCAACGTCTCGGGGTCTACGTCAGCCCCGCCCATGGATTGCTCCCAGTTATGAGATCGGGCCTTGTTGAGCGTGACGGGTCACCGATTCCGACGTTCTGGGTGCACTGCCACGCTCGCTTTGCCCGAATCTGATTATCCGGGCTCATTGCCGGTGGGGTCACCACTCCGGCGCGCGACCCCCTGGAATCACCGCTAGGATCAACGCATGACCAAGCTGCCGACCCTCGGGCCACGCGGTGAGGGATGGGTCGCCATCCAGCTGATCCTGCTCGCTGCCATCGGCCTCGCCGGGACGCTCGGCCCAGCATTTGACGGCACGGCTCGAACCGTCGCCATCATCGCCGGCGTCGCGCTGATCGCCACCGGCGTGACGATGGGCCTCCTCGGCGTCCGCGACCTGGGAGCCAACCTGACGCCGCTGCCCTACCCGCGCGACGACGCTCGGCTGGTCGAGACCGGGATCTACGCTCGAGTTCGCCATCCCATCTACGGCGGCCTCGTTCTGGCAGGCGCGGGGTGGGGCCTCTCCACTGCCTCGCCGATCGCGCTCGTCCTGGCGCTGACCCTGCTGGGGTTCTTCAGCCTGAAGGCGCGTCGCGAGGAGGCGTGGCTCTCGATCCGCTTCCCGGACTACCCCGCCTACCGGCTTCGGACGCGCGCGCTGATCCCGTTTCTCGTCTGATGCGCGGCGCCTGAGCCAGGGCGTCGCGGCCCGGCGCCAAGGCCCGCGCCCGATCAGCGCGATTGCACGTCTCGCCGGTTCAGCGCCCTGATCAGTCGGTCCAGCGCATCAAGCAGCGGCTCGGTCACGTCCGGCGCCAGGGCATCGCGGATCGAGTCCTTGGGTCCATAGCAGGCTCGGGCGCGCATCGCCACGCGGCGCAGCCCGATCACGGGTTCGTCCCGCAGCTGATCGGGCAACTCCGCCAGGACGCGCGCCCAGCGGTCGGCGCCGCGATCCAGCGCATCGGCCAGGGCGACCTCGGCGCGTCGCGCCGCGATGAGCGCGGTCTCGTCGATCGCGGGGTCCTCGTGACGCGGCGCGGGGCCGCGGGACCTCGCCCCGCCCGAGGGTGAACCGGCCGCAGAACTCACGTCAGGCGTCGAGCCGCCGCTCGGCCGCGGCGCCGTCGGTTCCCTCCCCGGTGACGATGGTCAGGAGCAGGGGCAGTCGCTCCCGCTCGGACCCGTTGACCATGATCCGCACCGAGTGATCGCCTCCGGTCGGAAACGTGAGGTTCCAGAGATCCACTGCGAAGGTCAGGACCTCGTCGCGGACGTCGGGCCGCTTCTGCATCGCGATCGTGGCGGTCGCCGACGCGATCTCGGCGCCGTCGGGGTCGAGCACCAGGAGTCGGACCTCGTGACTCCGGTCCGTCTCCGTGGCCGTGACGCGGAGGCCGACGACCAGGGCCAGGTGTGGGTGGCGAAACGGGAATCCGCGGGCGCCGATCCGGCTGATCCCGCCTCCCAGGACGTTGAACTTCTGGCCGGGGATCGTCTGGGCGGCGTCGGCGAGGAACGCGTAGGCGATGTCTGGCATGGTCGGATGGTAGTCGACGCCGTCTGTCTCTCGCGTCAGCGGATGGCAGCGGCTCGCTTGCGCGTGGGCGTGCGCGCGGCGGTGTCGGGCGCGGCGCGCCCGTTGCCCCGTCCCGCGGCCTCGGCGAAGGTGACGTCGCTGAGCGGCACGAGCGGTTCACCGCGGAGGACGCGGGCCAGGTACTCACCGGTCGCCGAGCCCTTTGTCGCCGCCACCTTCTCGGGCGTGCCCTGCGCGATGATCCGGCCGCCACGATCGCCGCCCTCGGGGCCGAGATCCACGATCCAGTCGGCCGTCTTGATCACGTCGAGGTTGTGCTCGATCACGAGGACCGTGTTGCCCTGCTCGACGAGTCGGTGGAGGACCTGGAGGAGCTTCTCGACGTCGGCGAAGTGGAGGCCGGTCGTCGGCTCGTCGAGGACGTACAGCGTGCGACCGGTTGCCCGCCGCGCGAGCTCCGTGGCGAGCTTGACCCGTTGGGCTTCGCCGCCGGACAACGTTGTCGCCGGCTGTCCGAGATGCACGTAGCCGAGTCCGACGTCGAACAGGGTCTGAAGCTTCGTGCGGATCTTGGGCACCGCTCCGAAGAAGTCCACGGCCTCCTCGATCGTCATCTCGAGGACGTCGGCAATCGACCGCCCCTTGTAGTGGATCTCCAGCGCCTCCCGGTTGTAGCGCTTGCCCTTGCACACCTCGCACGTGACGTAGACGTCGGGCAGGAACTGCATCTCGATCTTGAGGATCCCGTCGCCCTTGCAGTGCTCGCAGCGGCCACCCTTGACGTTGAAGCTGAACCGTCCCGGACCGTAGCCGCGGACACGCGACTCGGGGACGCCGGCGAACAGTTCGCGGATCGTCGTGAATAGCCCCGTATACGTCGCGGGGTTGGAGCGAGGCGTCCGCCCGATGGGGCTCTGGTCGATCTCGATGATCTTGTCGACATGCTCGGCGCCCTCGAGCCGGTCGTGGGCACCCACCGACTCGCGCGATCCGTTGAGCTGGCGCGCAAGGGCCCGATACAGGACCTCCGTGACGAGTGTGCTCTTGCCGCTCCCCGATACGCCGGTCACGGCCGTGAACGTGGCGAGCGGCACGCGCAGGTCGATGTTCTTCAGGTTGTGCTCGCGGGCTCCACGGATCGCGACGGCCTGGCCGTTGCCGCGGCGGCGCTTGCCGGGAATCGGCACCGAGCGTTCACCACGGAGGTAGGCCCCGGTGATCGACCGGGGCTCCGACAGGAGGACCTCGAGCGGCCCGTTGGCGATGATCTCGCCCCCGTGCTCGCCGGCCAGCGGGCCGATGTCGACGATCCAGTCGGCGGTGCGGATGGTCTCCTCGTCGTGCTCCACGACGAGGACGGTGTTGCCCAGGTCGCGGAGGCGGGTCAGCGTCGCGATGAGCTTCGCGTTGTCGCGTTGATGGAGGCCGATCGACGGCTCGTCGAGGATGTACAGGACCCCCATCAGCGTCGTCCCGATCTGCGTGGCCAGGCGGATCCGCTGCGCCTCGCCACCCGAA
>JANNUK010000196.1:0-2903 GCA_031395155.1 Chloroflexota bacterium
CTCCACGTCGATCCGGCGCGGGGTGGCGCCTAGCCGAGCCCCGCGAAGAGGTCGTCCTCGGGCGTCGAGGTCGGCACGCGCGACTCGCGCAGGATGAACGCCTCCTTCGACCAGTGGCGCCGCCATCCGTCCAGGCCCATCAGCATGAATGAGCTATCCGCCGCGATCTGCGTCACGTGGCGACCGACCGCCGCCCACTTCCGGTCGACGACGTCGGAGATATCGATCCAGGTCGTGATCGACTCGTCGGGCACGAGCATCTTCGCCATGAAGGCTTCGAACTCGGCTTGCTGCTCTGCCGTCGCATCCTCCGGCGGCGACCAGAACGACCGCTTCCCGGCCCGTTCCATTGCCTCGCTCATCGCGTCGCGTACGGCAACGGGGATCGCCTGCTCATAGAGTTTCGCGGGCGCCCAAGGCTCAAGGCCACCCTCGGCTTCCGCCGGGCCGGTTCCGCCGTGCTCGGGGGCGAGTTGCTCCGGGTACCACGCAGGATCGCCGGCCCGCTCGAACGCCAGAACGGCCACGTCGTGCGTCCGGATGTGGTCCGGGTGCCCGTATCCACCGAAGCTGTTGTAGGTCGTCATGACGTCCGGCCGAACCCGACGAACCAGCCATACCAGCCGGCCGGCCGCCTCATCGGGGTCCGCCTTCCAGAAGGAGCGCGGGTCGTGGTTGCCCACCCGGCCCATCATGTCCGAGTCGCGGTACCCGAGATTCTCCCACTCGGCCACGCCCAGTTCGCCCATCGCCGCCTCGAGCTCGGCGGCCCGGACTTCACCGAGTCGTCGGTGGGTCTCGGGCGTGTCGAGTTCCGGAACGACGACATCGCCCTGCTCCCCGCGGGTGCAGGTGACGAGGACCACGCGCCGCCCGTCGCGGCTCGCCTTGGCCATCGTGCCGCCGGTCCCGATCGTCTCATCGTCGGGGTGGGCGTGGACCGTCATCAAGGTCAGGTTGTGGGCAGCCTCACGGGCGTTGTCATCCATGGTCGTGCATCCTAGCGGTCCTGACTGATTCTCCCGTCACCCCCTCGTCATCGAGGTGTCACGGGAGCCGGAGAGCCTGTCGATCCACAGAGATGGACTTGCCGCACGACCGCGAAGGACACGATGACCCACCACCGAATCGCCGCACTCGCCCTGGCGGCCCTGTTCGCGGCCGTGGCCTGCACGCCGGCCGGCAACGCTCCAGGAGCCACGAACGGCAGCGCGGCCACACCGCCGCCCGACGCGACCCCGTTGCCGACGACCTTGGGGCAGCCAGGAACCTCGCTAGTGCCCGCCCCCGTCACGGGCATGACGCAGTCCTGGGCGACCGCGAGTCTGACCGATGTCACGACCGGTGAGTCGATCTCCATCGCCGCACTCGCCGCGTCCGGGCAGGTCGTGTTCGTGGAGCCGATGGCGATCTGGTGCGTCAATTGCCGTCGCCAGCAGAGCGACGCGCTCACGGCGCTGGGCCAGCTGGACCGCTCGAAGGTTACCTGGCTGAGCCTCGACATCGAGCTGTCCGAGACGCCCGAGGCGCTCAGGGACTACAGCCGCCAGCAGGGTTTCGATTTCCGCTTTGCCGTGGCGTCAAGGGACATCGCGATCGCGCTTGCCGCGGAATTCGGGGATCTCGTGCTGAGCCCGCCCTCGACTCCGATCATCGTCATTGGGCCCGACGGTTCCGTCGAGTTGACCGGTTTCGGTCACAAGAGCATCGACGAGATCATTGCCCTCGCCAAGGCGCGCGGCGCCTGAGCGGGCGCGCGCCCGGCCGGGCGTCACGGTAGCCGACCGGTGGAAGTCCTCGTGACCGCGTTCGGCGCCGGCCTCGTGAGCGCGGCCAGCCCGTGCCTCCTCCCGCTCTACCCGGGATACATCGCCTACCTCGGCGCCAACAGCCGTGCATTACAGGGACGCCGCGGGACCGGCCTGCTCGGGTTGATCGTCCTGTTCGGGGTGATGACCACGATGCTCGCCGTGGCGATCGTCCTCGTGGCGATCTCGGCGCCGATGGGTCGGCTCCTCGCCGTGCTCACGCCACTCGTCGATGGCGTTCTCATCCTCCTCGGGATCCTGCTCATCACCGGCCGCAACCCGTTCGAGCGGCTCCCCGGGATGCACGTCCCGGACGTTGCCAACCCGTATCGGCAGGCCTATCTGTACGGGATCATGCTCGGCCCGATCGCGCTGCCGTGCGCCGGGCCGTTCCTCGTGACGCTCCTGGGGATCTCGCTCGGCGTCGCCGATGCGATCGGGAAGATTGGAACGTTCGCCGTGTTCGGCCTGGGCTTCGGTCTCCCACTCGTGCTCCTATCGCTCCTCGCCGGGGTCCGAGCGCGACAGGTGGTCGGCTGGATCGTCGCTCGCCATCGAGCGATCGAGCTGGGCGCCGGGGGGCTCCTTGTGGTCATCGGCATCTACGACCTCGTGGACAAGTGGGAGTCGATCCAGCTGTCGCTCGGGCTGTAGCTCTGATCCGGCGGCCTCGAGGTTCCAGTGATGCGTGTCCACCAGGGACGCGTCGACCCGTGACGCGTCGACCCGTGACGCATTCACCTCTGACGCGCCGCCATTACTCCGGGTCATAAGATCCGGGTTGAGCGAGCGTGGCACTGCACCCAGAACGTCGGAATCGGTGACCCGTCCCGCTCACTGACGCCCGATCTCATGACGGGGAGTAATCAGGGAAGGGGGGCAGGGGGCCAGGCGCCGACCCCGCTCCCAGATGTGCCGGCGCCTCCCGTCCTTGCTCCGGGCTCTCGTCTGGCGCCAACCTGTTCGTGATCGACATCCAGACGCTCTCGGGTTTCTGGCCCACCTGCGGTAGACTCCGATCCCCCGTTCGACGGGTGCTCCTGCGGAGCCCCATCCAGTGGCGGACCGATCAGCGAGGCGGAATTCCCAGTGGCA
>JANNUK010000198.1:0-1697 GCA_031395155.1 Chloroflexota bacterium
CCGGACGCCGATGCAAAGACGATTCCGGCGACGCCGAGCGAGGTGATCGTGGCAGCCAGCGGCCGGCCCACGAACCCGCGTGGCCCGGCCAGTCCGAGGAGCATCCGTCGGAGCGACGGGCGACGGAGTCGTGCAGCATCCTCGCCGGTGAGCGTGAAATCCCGCGGGCGGACTGGTTCGGGCATTCGCGCCATCGCGTCGGCGATGGCGAGGAGGTCGCGATGGACGGCCGCGCAGTCCTGGCAGGCGGTCACCTGGCGATCGGCACGGTCTCGATCATCCGAGATCAGATCGCCGGCGGCGAGGGCCGCGACGAGCAGGAGGTCGTGGACCTCGTGAGAATCGCCGGACGGGCGGGGAGCTGGCATGTCACGGGCTGGACGGCCGGGGGCGCCGTCCGGTTCCCCGTCGTGCGGACGCCGGCCCGATTCACCCACGGAACAGCTCCATCCGGTCGCTCAGTTTCTCGCGGAGCGCCAGTCGCCCGCGGTGGATGCGCGACTTCACCGTGCCCAGGCTCACGCCGGTCAGCGCGGCGATCTCGCCGTAGTCGTAGCCCTCCACGTCGAACAGAACGATCGCCGTGCGCTGGTCGTCCGTGATCGACGCGAGCGCCCCGTGCAGCGCCCGGGTTCGTTCGGCACCGATGGCCGTCCGTTCCGGGTCGGCGTCGGCGCCGGCCGGCGGCTGCCAGTTGTCGTCCTCGAGCTCCGGGTAGGGCTGCGCAGGCCGCCGTTTCTTGAGCCGCTGTGCGTCCATCGCCGCGTTGACGCAGATCCGGCTCAACCAGGAACGCACGCTGCCGCCACGGAATCGGTCCATGTTCCGATACGCGGAGAAGAACGCCTCCTGCACGGCGTCCCCCGCCTGGTCGCGGTCGGGAACCATCCGCACGACCAGTGCGTAGAGGTGGTCCTGGTAGGCGCGGACGAGATCGTTGAACGCCTCGAGGTCCCCGGTCCGGGCACGTTCGAGAAGAATCAGGTCCCGGCGTTGAATCGGGTTGTCCTCGACCGGCGCCGGGCGAGCGTCCTCGACGGGCAGCGTGATCCTCCCAACGGCGATCCTCAGGCGCGGCGAGTCTAGCATCGGTCCGGCGGCAGACGCGGCAAGGTCGTGGTCGGTTCCCGCGACGCGATCGAACGGTACCCGAGCCGCCCGTCCTCCGCGGCTCAGGCTACGATGTGACGGCCTCCATCCCGAGCCGGAGTGGCGGAATCGGCAGACGCGACGGTCTCAAACACCGTTGAGGGCAACCTCATCCGGGTTCAAGTCCCGGCTCCGGCACCACGATAGCGTTGACGGCGCGCGAAACGTTGGGACAGCACCCTGCCGGCGATCATCGCCGCCTGGGTCGCAGGAGGGTCGGGTGACCGTTACGGCTTGCGCGGCGTCGGCGGCGGCGCAGGCCCTGGCTCGTCGACGGAAATCGCGGCCACGGGCGCGAACTCAAAGGCCGACCCGGATGTGTCCGTACCCTTGTAAGCGAATATTGCCTGGCTTCCGGGATTGGAGCGCGTGGCGTCGAGCGTGAACGTGATTGTCTCAGAACCGCTCGGAACCAACTCCAGATCAAGGTCGATACGGTAGCCGACCCGCGCTGGCAGATCCGACGTAGCGGATAGCGGGGCCGAGGTGAGTCGCGCGGGCGCGGAAACGACGCCAGAGGTCGACGACCGGCATCCGGCGGGGCCAAC
>JANNUK010000103.1:0-1920 GCA_031395155.1 Chloroflexota bacterium
GCGCGGCGGGCCGAGTTCGGGTTCACCCAGGGGGACGAACTCCAGGGGCTGCTGAACTTGAGCGCCGATCCACTCCTCGCCGTCCTGCGCGCCGCCCTCGACCCGGCAACACGCCCGATGCGCTGGGCCATCGTGGCCGGCGCGATCAATCCCGGCGCCGGACCGGCGACGGAGCGAACGGGGGCGGCGTTCCTCCAGGCCCGGGCCGCCGTCACCAAGGCCCGCACGGAGCGCGACGGGCTCGTGCTTACCAGCGGCGACCCCGCCAGCGACACGGTTCTCGGCGACCTCGGGCCCGTCCTCGCCGTCCTGCTCGGCGACCTGACCGAGCGACAGCGGGAGATCGTGCGCGGCATCGTCGTCGAGGGGCTGCGTCAGGCCGACGTCGCCGACCGACTCGGGATCAGTCGGCCGACGGTCTCCGTGGCCGTCGGGCGGGCTCGACTGCGCGAGATCGTCCGCCTGGCGGCCGCGATTCGGACGCTGTTCGGTCGCGGGGTGGCGGCTGCGGGCGGCGGCCCGTCGTGATGGCCGACCCGACGCTGACGGTGGCCTGGCTGGTCCTCGCTCACCTGCTGGCCGACTTCGTGTTCCAGACCGATCGAATCGCGTTCGCCAAGGCCGCCCCCGGGTTCCGGGCCTGGTACGGGCTCGCTGCTCATGGCGCGGTTGTCGCGACGCTGCTGGTGCCGTTCGCGCTGGCATTCGGCGCGTCCGGCGCATCCGTGCTCCTCGTGACCGGCGTCAGCCACGTCATCGTCGACCGTTCCAAGATCCTTCTGTCGCGGCGGGCCGAGGCCCGTGCGCTCCGGGTCGCTCGCCGGATGCACGAGAGTCCCGTGAGTGGGATCCTCGGAACCGGCTGGACCCCGGTGCCGGCAGGCCTGTTCGTCCTGGACCAGGTGGTTCACCTGGCGATCGCCGGACTGGTCTGGGCGATCTGGCTCTCGGGCGTCGCGCCGACGGCGGGCTGGCGTGAGGCGGTCGACGGACTCCTCGGTACGTGGGATCGCGAGGTCGTGCATGCCGTGGCGCTCGGCGCGGTCGTCGTGGCCTCCCTGGCGATCGCCAACATCCGGGGAGCGGCGTTCTTCGTCGAGGCCCTTGTCCATCCGCGACAGACCGCGGCGTCGATGTCGGGCATTCCCGCCGACGCGCACCCGCCCGGCAGCAATTCGCTTCCGGTAGCCGCCGCGCCGCGAGCCGCGTCGCCGCGGATGCCGGGGTCGGACGTCCCGCCACCCCGATCCGTCTCGACGACCCTCGTGACACGCCCGCCCTCTCCCGAGCGGGTCGGCGCGACGATCGGCGTGTTGGAGCGGCTCCTCATCGTGACGTTCATCCTGACCAACAACCAGGTGGCCATCGGGTTCGTCATCGCGGCCAAGACGATCGCCAGGTTCAAGCAACTCGACGATCGCGACTTCGCCGAGTACTACCTGCTGGGCACGCTGGCCAGCGTTTCGGCGGCGATTGCGACCGGGCTCCTGGCTGTGGCGGCGCTCGGCACGATCCCGCGCTAACGTCCTGACATGGCCGCTGCCATGGACGGCTCGTTTCTGGCCGGGGTCGTGGCCGGCTACGCCATTGCCATTCCGGTCGGGGCGATCGTCGCGGGGCCCCGCTGACGGGCGTCAGACCAGCCGACGGGGGAGCGACTCGTCCCAGGCGCGCTCGAAGAAGGAATCGCCGTCGAGCGACACGTGCAACGTCCCTTCGATGCGGAACGCCGCGCGGTCCGAAGAGGTGCGCCCGGTGACGAGGACGTCGACGGCATGTCCATCCTGGCGTAGTCGATAGACGACCTCGCTCGCCATCGTCGTGTGGGCCGGATCCTCGTCCGACGCCGTCAGGTCGTGAGCCTCCGACGAGTAGAGCCTCGTCCCATCCGCTGCGATCGACTCACCCCCGTCGAAGATG
>JANNUK010000207.1:0-5452 GCA_031395155.1 Chloroflexota bacterium
GACGGCGGCGGCGGCCTGCGGATCCGGGTAATGGCTCAATTTCAACCGCTCATGTGTTCCATTCGCATGAGGCGGTCCGGTGACGCGGACGCGCCGCGTTATCGAAATTGAGATCCGCCTACTTGATATCCGGGATGCGGACCGTCCGACGTCGGACATAGATGGTGTCATCCCAGTTGCCAAAGCGGGGGAGGTCCGTCTTTCGCAGACCGTGACTCGGCGGCCAGACCACGAGGTCGTCACGCTGCGGCCAAACCGATCGCAGAAACGGCAGGAGGGTATCGGGCCGCGCCAGCTCCATGAGGGACTCTCCGGTTCTGGAAAGGTGGTCGGGCTCCCGGAAGTCCTGTCCGGCGACCTGAAGTACGAGATATCCGACGGCGAAGGTGGCGAGATACACCTCAGGGTCCGCCGGTCTCTCCGGGGCGAGAGCCGCCTTGTTGAACCCGGTGAGTGAGTTGGCTTCGCCGAACTCAGCGTCGACATGGGCGAGCCATACTTGGCTGCCTGGCGGCGGGATCGGGTCGTCGCGATGTTCGTAGAGCCATCGGAGGTTGGACTCGGGTGCGTAGAAGGCCTTGCGCCATTGACGCATGGCGAGTTCGATCAACAGTGCCTTCCCGCAGGCCCACGCCGCCACAGCGGGCTGTGTTTCGGGTGCAAGGGCCATGGCCTCACCGCGGATCGCTGGAGCCAGCCAAGGCTTGACCCGGTTTTCCAACCTGGAGAGCCACCCGTTGTTGCAGGTTCGGCACACACCGTCCTTAAGGGCGAGGTACAGGCCCGTATACGTTCGCTTCGGTTTGGGGTCGTCGCCCAAGGTCATGCGCGTTTGCCCCGTCGCGTAGGACGCCTCGCGCATCCACTTCGCGTAGACGTGTTCGTCCGTCTTTTCGGTTTCCGACCCGCAGTAGGCGCAACCCATCGCGTGGAGTATGCGCCAGCGGTCACGCATCAGGGCGTAGACTGGCGGACATGCCGCGCAAGCCGCCTTCGTCCAATGCTGTCGGGATCGGTGGTCTGGTGAGCACTCTGCTAGTGGGCGTTGGTGTCGTCCTGATCGACAAGAACATGCCGGTCGCTATCGGTCTGGCCGTTGCCGGGGCGTTGATCGCTATCGGCCTCGTGGTGTGGCACGTCATAGGCAGCCGCAATCAGCAGACCGACCAACGAAGGGCTGCGATGGCAGAGCTTGAAGTCCAGCGCCGCATCCTAGAGGCGATGGCGGCTGCCCGGCCCAGTGGTCTCGCGATCAAGGCGGGCGATGGCGGTCCGGGTGGTGCGGGGGGAAATATCGACATCCGCGCTGGTGACGGCGTAGCCGGTGGCCGTGGAGGCGATGTGACCATCTCCCCCGATGGGATCAGTCGATCAGAGCCGCGATCTCCTCGCACGTCCAGACATGATCCGCCACCCCCGCCGCCATCGCGGGCGTCGTGAGCTTACCGAGCGACGAATGCGGTCGGGCGAAGTTGTAATGCATGAAGTGCAGGCTGACCATCGCCGCATGGTTCTCGACCTTCTTGGAGAACCCGTTGGTCAGGCGCGTAAATCGCCGCATCCCCATCCGCATGGTCAGGTTCTGGCGCTCGACAATCGAGGTCGACACGAGGTCCATGTCCGGGTTGCCGGACACGACCCGAACGTGTTCGCTGGTGACCTTGTTGGGGGAGTAGCGGCGGGCGGTTGGACTAGCCGCCATGTTGTCATCGATGCCGTAGGTCTTGGTGAGCATGGCGTAGTCCACGTCCTGCCCGAACTCGCGCTCGATGGCATCGACGTAGGGCTGGTGCCCGTCCGTGGTGATCTGGACGCGGGGAGCCATCAGGCGCGAGCGCAGGTCCGCGATGAACAGTCGCGCGTCCTCCCAGGTCCCGCATCCCGACGAGCCACGAGGGGACGAGCTTGGTATCGGGGTCGATGGCGGTCCAGGTCCACACGTCGCCGTAGCCGAACTCGCCCCGCTTGTCCTCCGGGACGTTCTTCGCCTTGGCGTAGCAGAACGCCCAAATCTCGTCGCACTCGATCCTAGTGGAGGTCAGGAACCGGAGCTTGCGGTCCTGATAGGCGGCGCACGCGGTGCCGAGCTGGACCAGCAGGGTGGTGATCGTGTTGCGGGCCGCGCCGGTCATCCGGGCCGTGGAGCGGATCGAGTTGCCTTCGACCAATGCCCGGATGATCTGCGCCCGTTCGGCCCTGCTCAATCGGTTCATATTGACACTATGCGTGAGGGTTGTGACAACAGTCTGTCACGACCGGAGCACGGGTCGAAAAGAACCCTAGGAGCGGGGCTTGGCCCAGCGCGCGAGGGCAGCCTTGCGAGCACTATCCCGACGTTCCTCGGGAGTCATCGCCGCGGCCCGTCGCTTCCCGCCGATCATACCGCCCTTCCGTCCAAGCTCGACCGCCGCCGGGTCCTTGACCGGGGCAGGCGGGTCGACCTCGCGCTGGCGCGTGGCGAAGTCCACTACGGCCTTGGCGAGTTGGTTCGGATCGCGGGGCATTCGGGAGCGCTTCATCAAGTCGTCGCGATCTCTTGGGCAGCACGTTCCAACTGGCGGCGATCCCGAGCAGGGCGGCGCTCATCGCCGTTCCCCATCTGCTTGTACGGGTTGCACCACCAGCAGCCCTTGTGCTTCTGGCCCTTATGTGACTTGTCCTTCATGCCGCCAAGGATAGCGGCGGGGATGCGTAAGCGCTACGGGATCGGAGTTTCAAATTGAGCCACTACCCGGATCCGGCCGGTGCGCCATAGCCGGTTGGTAATGCGGCCAGCAGGGAGCTGACCGCGGCCAGGCGCTGGGGCCTGAGGTGAGGGTGTCGAGGCGAGATCGGTCGCGACCGAGGGCTGGTGCGACCGGCGCGTGAGCGGTCGTGGCAGGGTGAAGCCCCGGGTCCCGGACGGGCAGCTCAGGCGGCTCGCCGTGCCCTCGGTGCGGCCGTCCGGGTCATCGCGCGGTGGAGCGGACAGCCGATCGTGCGCCGGGCCCGGGTGGCGGGCGACATCCGGTAGGGCGGATGGGCCGGGTCGTCCGGGCAGCGCCAGACGACGGCCTTGTCGTAGGTCGCCTTGATCCGCTCGGGCCGGAGCGGCCGGTTGGCCTCGACGTTCCACTCGGCCATGAGCGCGGGGTGGACGGCGGCGAGCGAGTTGCGCCGGTCGGCCCGCTCGGTGTGACAGCGCTGGCAGCGGGTCAGGCGCTTCGTGCGCTGGTTGACCTCGGCCCGCCAGCGATGGCCGCAGCGGTGACAGCGCCAGGCCGCGAGATAGCCGGAGCCGGCGGTCACGGTCGCGAGCTCGACGCCGTTGCGCTCGTGGTCCCAGTCGCGCGCCTTGGCCGGGAAGTCCCGCTCGAGCAGCAGCCCCCGGACGTCGACCGAGGTGGTCCGCCGGCCCGCTCGGACCGTGGCGACGAGCGCTGGCAGGCCGGCCGCCGCCCGGGTCTCGTTCTCCTCGTCGAGCAGGCGCAGCACCGAGCGCGTCTTGGCGCTGGCCATGTACGCCGCAGTGTCGCGCCGCCCGCGATCCCGGGCAGCGATCAGGAGCTTCGCGATCGAGCAGGGCTCCGAGCGCCGGTCGGCGAGCGCGGTCCAGGCGACCGTGAAGCGGGCCGGCAGGGCCGCGAACTCGCGCTTGACGATCGCGGCCAGCCGGGCTGGGTCGGCCTGACCCGCGAGCTCCGCCCGGATGAGCCCGAAGGTGAGCGCCAGGCGCCTGGCGTTGCGCAGGCTGTACCGGCGGCGGCGAGGAAAGCGCGCGCCGAGCCAGTCGGCCACCCGCTCCGCGGCAGCGTTGCTCCGGGGGTAGCCGCGGAACCGCTGCCGGAGCGCGAGCTGACGGCGGACGAGGGCGTCGTTCGCGCCAACCCAGCGCAACAGCGTCGGCGCGTCGGCCTCGAGGACGAGCTCGACGAGGGCGTCCCAGTCCGCCTCCGTCCAGAACGCCCGCTCGAAGCGAACCTGGTGGAGCGGGTCGTCGGGCCAGACGCCGTCGGCCGTGGCGGCCTTGCGGAGGGCCCGCCCGAGGTGGTACTCGCAGGCATACAGGTGGGCCTGCGGCCAGCGCTTGCGGACCGCGATCCGGAGCGCCTCGGAGCCGTCGGTCACGACCCATGCCGGCTCGCCCGGCAGCTCGGCCAGGAAGTCGGACCAGGACGCGGCCGTCTCGTCGCCGGCGAAGCCGAGCCGCCAGGGCGCCAGCCTGCCGGGATCGTCGCCGCCGACGGCGATGAGCGCCGTGCCCGCCCGTTCGGCCGGATCCCACGCCTCGCCGTGCTCCGCGGCGCCGTACGCCCGGAGCCCGAACGGCTTGGCGTCGAGGACGACGATCGCCGGCCAGCGATCCGGCGCAAGCTCACGCTCGATCGTCGCCCCGAACAGGTCGACGTACCGGGCGGCGAGCGCGCATTCCCGGCTCGTCCACATCGTCCCGGCGGCGTCGGGAACCGACCGACCGGCCGCCAGGCGCACGGCCTGGCTCGCTCGCCGCAGCGACGTCCCGCGGGCCACGAGGCCGAGCAGGAGACCGATCTCGTTGGCCGTGTGGAGGTAGTCGACCGGCGAGAGCGGACCGTCGGCCGCGGTCGGGGTCACGTCGCACACCGGACAGGACTCGCCCGCCGGGTGATGGGCCGTGGTCTGGCGCCGGTCGAGCGAGAACGTGTGCGGCCGAGCCCCGTCAGCCGGCAGGCAGCGCACCCGCTGGCGCCGGTACGGGGCGCTCGTCCAGTGTCGCCGGCCCCACAGGATGAGCCGGCCGGCATGACCGTCAGGGCATGTCTTCGGGCAACCCGGGATCGGCCGCGGCGGGCGGCCTCGGGGTCGCCGCAGGACGAGGACGGTTCGGCGCTTCACGGCCCCAACGGTGCCGCCGGGCAGTGACACCTTGGGTGGCACGAACTGGTGGATTTACCAACCGGCTATGGCGCACCGGGATGAGCGGCGATCGTTGCGAGCAAGCTGGGATCTCAGCCTCTCGGATCCAGTCTGCAGGCGACAGCTACGGCCTGCCAGTGATGATCTCGCAGGCTGGATGCGAACGATGACTCGACCGCGGGGCTCGCGGTCTGACCTGAGGGTCGAGGTGCGGAGATGGGCGACACCATGGTCACCGCTGGCATACGCGCTGCGACAACGGTGAGCGAGCAGACCGAGCTCTCGCCGACCGGTGAGGTGCTGCGCGATATCGCCAGGGGCGGCATCTCGGGCACGATCGTCGGGATCGTGGTCGGCGGCCTCGGCGCGCGGGTCGTGATGCGCGTCGTGGCGATCCTCCACCCAGATGCCGTTGGTGCGCTCACCGAGAACGGGAACCGGATCGGCGACATCACGATGGGTGGAACACTCTTCCTGGTTCTCTTCGGGCTGATCTCGTGCGCCCTCGCCGGGGCGCTCTGGGTCATCGTCAGCCCCTGGATCCCGGGGCATACTGGGGTCCGGGCGTTGCTGACGG
>JANNUK010000293.1:0-9355 GCA_031395155.1 Chloroflexota bacterium
GGCCTCAGCGCCACTCTCGCCGGTCCCGGAACCTCGGGCCAGAGCCGTCCGACCCGTCGGTCCCGGGCCGCTCGGACCGAACATGCAGCGCTCTCTGAACGCGGTCATCGGCGCTCGGCGAGCGTATCGGGCCGTTCGGCACCCGGCTGGTACACCCAATGGCCGATGTGCGACGCCACCGTCGAGCCCCACGCTGGCGGATACGAACGCGGCTCAGGAGGGCGCAGCATGAACGCACCGACCACGCCAGATCGACCGTACCCGCGCCTCCTCGAGTGGTTGGCGAGCCACCACGTCGACTACGAGATCCACGAACATGACCCGGCTTACACGGCGCGGTCGACCGCGGCCGCGGAGGGGGTCGATCCGCGCACGTTCGCCAAGGTGGTGGGGCTGGCGGCAGACGACGGCCGCATGGTCCTCGCCGTCCTTGACGCCACCGATCAGGTCGACCTCGACAAGGCGCGCCGGGCCCTCGGCGCGAGCGAGGTGCGATTGCTTACGGAAGACGAACTGACGGCATTGGCCCCGGGCTGCGAGGTGGGTGCCATCCCCGCTGTCGGGCCGCTATTCGGCCTGGCCATGTACGTCGACCACGCGGTCCGCGAGGACCCCGAGATCAGCTTCAATGCCGGAAGCCATCGGTACAGCGCACGCGTCGAGCGAACAAGCTGGGAGCGCGTGTGCGACGTCGCCTACGCGAATCTCGCGGTCGAGAGCGACACCCGACCGGCCTGGACTCGATCATGACCGCTCGCACGGTGAGCCCCGAGGCGGAGCCCGCGATGACCCATCCCGGGTCCCTCATGTGGATCGACGCACGAGAAGCCATCCTCGTCCGCTGGCCGGAGGATCAGGCTCAACTCGAACGGGTCGAGTCCGAGGTGCCGGCTCGTCGCCGCGCCACGGGGCATGTTCGGCACGATCCGCTGATCCGCCACGGCGGCGGGGGTCTTCCACAGGACGCCGGTGAGCCCCGTCGCCTCGAGTACCTGCAGCGATTCCTGGAGCAGGTCGCGGACCTCCTGCCGTCGCACCAGGATGTGTTGATCCTGGGCCGGGCACGGTGCGTGGTCGCCTGGACAGGCTGCTCCTCGCTCGCGATGTGCGACACGGACACACCCGGACGATCCGGTCCGAGGCGTCGGCGAGACGAACGGATCGCCAGCTGATCGCCAGGCTGCGCGGTCTCGCGGAGGGCGATAGGACGAAGCCCGCGACGTGGACGAGGCGTAGGGTCGCGGTTCTGGCGGTCGTCACGCGCTGACGGACGCGAACGGGCGCTACCCTGAGCGCGTGAGCGATCTGCCCGTCGAGGCCTTCCTGGCCTCGTACCCGCCGGAGCAGCGCGCCGTCGCGGAGTTCCTGCGCCGGCTGATCACACGCCTCGTCCCCGACGCCATCGAGCGGCTGCGGCCAGGCTGGCGGCTCATCGGCTACGACATCCCGATCGGCGGACCTGCAGGTCGCAGCGTGTATTTCGCGTTCGTGGCTCCCGAAGTCGAGCACGTCCACCTCGGCTTCGAGTATGGGATGGTCATGGACGATGTTGATCGCGTGCTGGTCGGGAATAACCTGAAGCGGGTCCGGTACGTGACGCTCCGACAGGGGACCGAGGTCTCGGAGCCCGTCCTCGCGCGCCTCGTGCGCGAAGGGGCGCGGGTCGCGGCGATGAGTCGAGGCGAACGGTTGGCACGACTCCTGGATCGCGACGACCCGCAGTCTCCCAACCTTCGGTGAGCACGCGCTGGCTCGAGCGGATCTACGTCGCGATCCCATCGATCTGGCAGGTCGCGATCGCCGTGCTCGCGCTTCCCCTGGTTGGCACCGAGCGCGCGACCATACCAGCCCCTGGCGACGACCCGAAGCCGGCCTGCGCGGGCCGAATGGCCCGTCCGAAAGGGCCGCTCGACCGGTGGCGGCCGGGCAAGAGCGTCCGATGATGCCAGCATCATGGAAACGGCCCACTGGTCGACGCTCCTCGTGAAGGCCCTGATGACGCCGGACCCGGTGGTCATCCCCATCGACACGGCCGCCGCGGAGATCGCCGAGACGCTGGCCCAGGCGGACATCTCCGGTGCGCCGGTCGTCGACGGCGCCGGATTCCTCGTGGGCGTCGTCAGCCAGACCGACCTCGTTCGCGTTGCCGCGACCCGGACCGGGCGTGGCGATGGCTGGCAGGGGATGACGGCGCGCCACATGATGAGTCGGTCGCCGGTGACCGTCCGCGCCGACACGCCCGTGGCCGAGGCGGCGCGTCGCATGGAACGGCATGGGATCCATCGGGTGATCGTGCTCGATGAGGACGGGGCGAAGCCGGTTGGTGTCCTGTCGATGGGCGACCTCATGCCGCTCCTGGTCGACGCAGCAGAGACCTGACCTCGTTACGTTCCTGGTGTAAGACCGGTCACGCCGGCGGGTCCCCGCTGCCCGTGAGCCCGAGCACAGGTTCGAAGCACGGGACCTACGACCGACGAACGGCTATCGACTCGGTTGGTCGGTCCTCGGGATAGGTCGGGATCGGATCGTCACGCCCCCGGCCGACGGCCGGCCGTCGGCGCCTCTTCGCGCCACGTCGGGGAGCGATACCCTCGGCGGCGGGACCAACCAATCCGTCCCCGACTCCGGTGCGGGACGGTGCCACCGGGAGCAGTCCGGGCTGGCCCAGGAGCCAGGGCCCCTCCCTCCCGAAGAGCGCTGCAAAGGCCTCGACCACGCCGGGGTCGAACTGCGTGCCGGCATGGCGGCGCAGCTCGGCGATCGCGTCTTCGTGAGCGATGGCGGGTCGATAGGGTCGCCCAGCCACCATCGCTTCGTACGCATCGATGACGGCGACGATCCGTGCCCCGATCGGAATCTCCTCACCGGTCAGGCCGTGTGGGTACCCGCGCCCATCGAACCATTCGTGATGGTGGAGCACGATGTTCCCCGCGTCGCGCAAGGCTCCGGCCTGCTCGAGGATGATCTGGCCGACCTTGGGGTGCTCGGTGACCACCCGCCAGTCGGCGCCGCCGAGCGCACCCGGATACGACAGGATGTCCTCGGGGACCGCGAGGTTGCCCAGGTCGTGCAGAAGGCCGGCCGCCCGAATGCGCTCGACCTCGAGCGCGGGCAACCCGATCGAACGCGCGACCGTCGCGGCCGCCTCGGCGATCATCGTCGATGGTTCGGTGACCGAACCGTCGCGGCTCGAGAGCACGTCGATCAGCACCTCGGTGGCGGCGCGAGCGGCCGAGCGGCCGACGGCAGACGCCTGTTCGCGTGCCGCGGGATCGATCGACGCCCGGGCGATGAGCGTGTCGTTCGATACCTCCTGGTGGATCTGGATCTGATCGCGCCCGAGGGACTTCGCGGCATACAGGGCATCGTCCGCAGCGTGAATGAGCGAGTCGACGTGCAAGCGTCCGCCGGCACTGCCGGCGATGCCCGCCGAAATGGTCATCGTGAGGTCGTTGCCAGCGCCGGCACCGATGAGGGTCGTCGCCACGATCCGCCGAAGCTTCTCGGCGATCGCCGCCGCGTCCTCGACGTCCGTCTCGGGCAGAATCAGCATGAATTCCTCACCGCCGTAGCGTCCGACGGCGTCGACGGCGCGTACGTTCGCCGCGATCACGCAGGCGACGGAGCGGAGCACGGCATCCCCGGCCGCGTGCCCGAACGCATCATTGACGCGCTTGAAGTGATCGAGATCGACGAGGACGATCGAGACCACGCGACCGTACCGACCGGCGCGATCCAGTTCATCGGCGAGGCGGGCAAGCAGCGCCTGTCGGCTCAGGACGCCGGTGAGCTGGTCGATGGTGGCGAGCCTCCACGTCAAGGCCAGGCGCGCGGCGAGCGTATCGAGACTGGCCCGCAGGGCCCGATCGTGGATCCCTCGGTGATCGACGAGGTCGTCGGGATTGTCGGCCCGAGCCAGTCGGGTGAGGAGGAGGGTCATGCGACGGGCCTGGCGCCCGGAAACCAGCAAGGCGAACCCGGCGGTCCCGGCGAGTGCCCCGACGAGGGCCGTCAGGAGGATCGAGAGCTGACCGAGCATCGCGGGATCGGCGGGCAATGGTGCTCCACGGTCCAAACGGCCAGACGGCCGGCTGGGGAGAGTGTCCACTCGCCCACGGCACGCGGCCATAGCGCCTTCGTCAGCGACTGCGGTCGCGGAGTCTGGTACCACCCCGCGAGAGGCCGGTGCACCGACGCACGTCCCGCCCGACGCTGGCCAAAGGTCCCGGTTTGAACCCGTGCCGATCAGCGCAGCCGGGCGCGAAACAACTCCAGACCGTCGCTCGCACGCACCAGGCGGTGGCTCCACCCGGTGCCGTCGGGCCACGTCTCGGCAACGAGCTCATCCCCCTGGGCGGCTGAGGCCGCGTACTCGAGCGCGTAATGGCGTGGTGTCCCGCGGACGTCCTCGGGCAGGGTCTCCTCCAGCCAGTCCATGTACGCCGCGTTGTTGACATGGCCCAGCGGATCCAGTTCGTGCGGGCGCACCGCGACGGGACTGCGCGACGCGCTCGTGGGCGGCGCGCTCAGCTGGACACGGCCGAGGTCATAGGTCGCGTGGGGCACCTGGAACACCTCAGCGAAGACCGGCGGCACCCGGACGAGGCGTCCGGCCCCATCAACCAGCACCCAGTCCGTGTGCAGCCATGCCACGGCGGAACCGGCAGGCCCATGAACATCGGCGCGGCGACGGGCCCAGACCTTGCGCTGGCCGATGACGCGGGTGTGGATCTGGAGCGACTGGCCGAGCTCGATCGATCCCAGGATCTCCATCTCGACGGCTCGCACCACCCAGGCCAGGTCCCGTTCCCGGTACCAGGCGCGGTCGAAACCGCGCCGCTCCGAATCGAGCCACGCCACGTCCTGGGCGTAGCGCAGGAGGACCGACGGACGCAGTCGGCCATCGGGTCCGGCCTCGTCGAATCGGACGCGGTAGGTGAAGGCGGAGCTGCCGGCAGGCCCGACCGGTGAGGCGGCGAGATCGTCGAGTGTCATGGCACGGCACGACCGGGCGATTCACCTGTGGCCAGGCGGTCGAGCCCTTCGAGGGAGATCAGGTCGGTGTCGGCGAACGGCGCCGTTTCGCGGGCCAGGCGGACCCGGCAGGACCGATCGGCATCGAAGACCACGAGGCCGACTCGCAATCGGGCGTCCTCATCGCGGGCGTGGACCCGTGCATCGTCGAGCTGGTGGAGCACATCGGCCTTGATCCCGCGAGCTCCCCACTTGCAGTCGAAGGCCTCCGCAGCCCCCGGAACCTCCACCGTGACGTCGTACGGGTGGATTTCGGCGCGGACACCGTCGAAGAGGATCCGTCGCTCGCGACGAACGGCGCCGGCCGGGACGCGCCGGCTGAGGAGGCGCTCGGTCAACGCCTCGACGATGGCGCCTCGAACCTGGTCGCGGACGCGGTCGCCGCGGTCGGCAACCTCCAGGGCCACCACCAGGAGCGCCTCGGACCTCGCTCGCCCCTGGGCATCGGACGAGACCGCGTCGGCCGAGGTCGGATCGAACAATCCCGGAAACATCGACCGCCACAGCGCGGCGTCGCCGGACTCCCCGTTCATGACGGCTCGGGCGAGCAGCCGCTGCGCAGAGGTGGCCTCGGCGAGCAGGTCGGCCGCCCGCTGCACCACGGCCTCGGCCTGGATGGTCGAATACACGACCGCCCGCGCGTCGGGGGCCGCGTCCTGGAATCTCATGGGACCTCGCCCATCGCGACGAGGACTACCTGCGGGAAGGTCGACAACCAGTCGATCG
The DNA here is from genome assembly GCA_031395155.1 of Chloroflexota bacterium. Lineage (GTDB taxonomy): Bacteria > Chloroflexota > Limnocylindria > Limnocylindrales > CSP1-4 > CAKKPP01. Next base: position 5,761 of record JANNUK010000293.1, read on the forward strand.
CTCGATGGGGATCGGCGATCCGGGCGATCTCCTCGATGACCAGGTCCACGGCGAAAGCCACCGGCGCGCCGGCCGGCTCGTCCCCACGGGCTGCCGCGACCGCTCCGAGCCGCGCCCGCCATGCGGCCTCGAGGTCGGTCACGTAGGACCACTCGTCGTCGACGTCCTCGCCAAGGGCCGCCAGGCCGGCCAGCGCATCGACGGCGGCGTCGGCGAGGTCGCGAATCGTTCGGCTCACGCCGGTAGCCTACGTCGCGAACGGGAGGAGGGTCAGCGCGTCTGCGGGGAACCTTCGAGAGCACCGCGCTTGCCGGGCTCCGTGGTTGTCGCAGGTCCCGTGGCAAGGCGATCCAACTCGGCGATCAGGCGGTCGAGACGGCGCAGGGCGCGCGCATCCCATGCACGCGAGTACGCACTCGTAGCTTCCCGCCTGATGCGCCCGGCTGCGCGACGCAGGCCACGCGATTCCAGGACAGCAACACCATCGAGGATCGCCCGGTACCTCGTTGGCAGTACTTCGGCCGGAGCAGGGACGTCCACGCTCAAATTCTCCGACGAACGGCCTCGATCATGAATAGCCTGCTCGTCCGGGCTCGCCGCTGCCGAAAGTCAGTCGCCACCGTGCGCATATGAGCGGATACGGAACCCGTCGATGTCGCCCACGGCGACCGACCAGACCTCGTCGATGGCGTCCACGCGCGCACCGCCCGGGCCCCGGCGCAGATCGACGAGGAACCGCTCGAGCACGGGCCGCGGGCCTTCGACGACGCAGCGGACGGCACCGTCTGGGAGATTGGCCACCCAGCCCGTCAGGCCCAGCGCCGTCGCCGCCCGTGCCGCGAAGACGCGGAACCCGACGGCGTGCACGCGACCGCGGATCGTGGCGTCGAGTCGGGCCGGTTCGCCGGTCACGCTTCAGGCCGCCGAGCGAATTCGCCAGTGGACGGCAACCGTGTCCAAGATCAACTCGGGGCCAACGTTCGACTCGAGCAACTCCCCGGCGCGCACGAGCCGCTCGAGGAAGGCGGTCGCCACGGACAACGGGAGGCGCGCCTCGGCAGCCGCGGGATCCTCGACGAGGTCCGGGTCACGCAACCCGCGCGCCTCCCCGAGTCCGGCCAGCGCGAGGTCACGGACGAGGTCGCGCCAGATCTCGAGCAGCTGGCCGGCCCCGCGCCGGCGTTCGGCCGCAGTCGATCGAGGTTCCGCATCACCGTCCGGGTCGAGAGCGGTCCCGGAATCTCCGGACGAGGCGCCAACGGATCCGGCGCCGCGTCCGGAGCGAGCGTTCGACCGGTGGGGCGTCAGAGCGCGAGACCCCGTGGCGCTCGGGGGTTCAGGGCCCGCGGCAAGTTCACGCTGCAGGTCGGCCGCCCGCGCCAGGAGGTCGCGAACGCCAGTCAGGCGCGCGGCTGTGCCGGAATGCAGCAGATCCAGGAGGCTCCTGCCCAGCTCCGCACGGATCACCGTCGCATGGGGCGACAGCGCATAGGTGAGGGCGACCCCGGGACGGCCTCCCGAGATCCTTGCCAGCCGTGCGGCAGTCGGTGCATCGGCGGCTCCACGCTCGGACAGCAGCCGCTCGACATCGCGGACGCTCAGCGGACCGAGCCGGACCCTTGCACACCGGGAGCGAACCGTCGGGAGGAGCCGTTCCTCGTCATCGACGCAGAGGATGAGTACCGTGCCCGACGGTGGTTCCTCGAGCGTCTTGAGCAGCGCCGATTGGGCGTCCTCGTTCATTCGCTCCGCGGCCTCCACAATGGCAACGCGGTGGCCACCCTCCACCGGCAGAAGGGCGAGCGCGGAAATGAGCGCACGCACGGTTCCGGGGTCGGGATCCGTCCGCTCGCCGATCCGGATCTGGCCACCGGCCCCCGCCGGGGCAAGCCGATGCAGGTCGGGATGGTTGCCGGAATCGACCAGCCGGCAGGCGCGGCACGCCCGACACGGACGGAGGCCGACGGGGTCGGCCGTACAGAGCAGCCCGGCCGCGAGATCGAGGGCAAGCGTGGTCTTGCCGACCCCACCGGGGCCGGCAAGAAGGACGGCATGAGGCGTCCGGCCCGCGATCATTCCGCGGACCGCCTGGAGCGCGGCCGGCTGGCCGATCGTCCTCGCCCCGTCCATCGTGGCGGGCCGGGTCAGGTCGGGTCGGTGGCCGACTTGCGGGTAGTTCGCCGCTTCGGGGCGGCCGGGGTGTCGCCGGTCGCGACTTCTGCCGCGCCCGCTTCTCCGGTGCTGCTCGCTCGCGCTCGCCGCTTTGGTGCCTCGCTTGCCGGAGCGGCCGAATCGGCCCCCTCGGCCTGCCCTGAGGCGGACTTGCGCGCGGTTCGTCGCCTCGGAGCCTGCCCGTCACCGGTCGCCCGGTCCGTTGCCCGACCTGCTCCGGCTGCGCTTGTGCGCGTCCGTCCGCTGGGTGGTGCGGTCGCCGCGGCCGAGGCGACCGGCACCCCTGCGTTCGCATCCGTGGCCGCCGGCTTGCGCGCGGTTCGTCGCCTCGGAGTCGCCGCCGACGCTTCCGGCCCGGTTCCGGTCACTCCGCCTGTTCCGGCCACTTCGGTGGCTGCGGTCGGAGATGCGCTCGCGTCCCCGGACGTTGCTGCCGGACGCGCCGGCCGCGGGCGGTTCGCGACCTGGGCACGAAGCAACGCCTCGAGCTCCGGCGGCACTTCGGACCAGGGATCGCCATTCCTGCTTCGCGGCGCCGGCCGCGGAGCCCGATCCCCTTCGAAGTCGCGCTCACGCGGGCGGACGTCCGGGTAGCGATTGATGCCGCCGCCTCCGCCGCCGCGCCCGAATCGCTCGCGATCAACGGCAGCGCTGTACCCACTACGGGCACCGCGCCCGCCGCGGCCCTGATCGCTTCGGACGCCCTGCTCCCGAGACCGCCGCTCGGCGATCAGGTACTCGGGAATCTCCGGCTCATCGAAATCCTCGTCAACCGCGAGCGGACGGGACGGACCCGACGTCGGCACACCAATCTGTGAGTCCCAGACCGATCCGAACGCCGCCGAGCGCGGGGGTCGCGGCGGCACGAGACGTTCCTCCACGATGGCGTCGCCATCCTCCTCGACATCGGGCTCGGTGCCCTCGGCGGCGACCGACTCGATCGCCGTGCCCTCACCGCGGCCACGTCCACGTCCACGGCCGCCGCGACGACGGCGGCGCCGAGGAGCGCCGGCCTCGAACTCCTCCTCATCCTCATCTGTGCCCGAGCGATCGGCCGCGTCGGCGGCCGCCACCACGGGCCGCACAGGGCTGCTCGCCGCGCGCGACAGTTTCTCTCCCGGAAGCGCGATCAGGGGCATGCCGCTGGAGGTCACCGCAGCGACGGGCTCGGTTTCGACCGAGCGCGATCGCGATCGCGTGGCCGCGGCCGGTCGATCGTCTCGGGTGCGGCCACGCCCTCGCCCGCGCGAGCGCTCGCCGGTGCCGTCGGTCTGCTTGTCGGGGACCTCGGTCATCGACAGGTCGCCGTCGTCGGTGGCGACGCGCCGCCCCGATCGAGATGATCCCTTTTCGACCTTGGCCAGCTGGGTGATGTCGGTGAAGATGTCGGCAACCTCGATCAGGTCCGAGCTGGTGTTGCCGC
>JANNUK010000294.1:0-7156 GCA_031395155.1 Chloroflexota bacterium
ATGATCGTGTTCAGCTTCAACAAGCCGTCCGGCAAGTTCAACTACACCTGGAACGAGTTCTCGATTGACGGCTGGCTGCATCCGCTCGATTGGCCCGGACTCTCCGAGTCGCTCCTGGCCAGCTTTGGCGTTGCGCTGCTCGCGACGGTGATCGCCACCGCGCTGGGAACACTCATCGGCCTGTCCCTCACGCGCTATGCGTTCCGCGGCCGCGGGCTGCTGAACGGCGTCATCTTCCTGCCGATGGCGACCCCGGAGCTGGTCCTCGGCGCGAGCCTGCTGACGCTGTTCGTGGCCACAGCGCTGCCGCCCCTGCGGGACAATGTTCCGACCCTGTACCCCACCGGATTCCATACGATCCTGATCGCCCACGTGATGTTCAACATCAGCTACGTCGTCGTCACGGTGAAGGCCCGCCTCGCCGGGTTCGATCGCCGACTCGAGGAAGCGGCGATGGACCTCGGCGCGAACGAGTGGGTCACCATCTGGAAGGTGACGTTCCCGCTCATCCTTCCTGGCGTCGTTGCCGCGGCGCTCCTTGCGTTCGCGCTCTCGATCGATGACTTCATCATCACGAGCTTCGTGTCGGGCACCCAGAACACGTTCCCGATCTGGGTCTACTCCATCATCCGGAACGCGCTGCCGGTCCAGATCAACGTGATCGGTTCGATCATCTTCCTCGTCGCGGTCGGGTACGTCAGCCTCAGCACGATTCGCAGCGCGCGCGCCCAACGGTGACGCTCCCCGACACCTCGGTCGTCCCCGCTGTGTGGAGCCGGATCGTGCTGTCGGCGGGCTCGTACGGCAACGTGGCACGGATCATCCCGCCCCTGGTCACCACCGCGGAGGAGGTCGACATCGCCCTCTCGACCATCGAGGAAAGCCTTCGCGCCGCTTCGGCGTGAGATCGGACGAAGGCGATGGGTTCTGGAACCGTCGAATTGTCTGCGAAGGAACAGGAGCGCCTTGCGCGCTTCGCGGCAGCCTTCGAACGTCTCGGCGCGAGCGACTACGCTCTCTTCGCCTCACCGGGCACAGACGAGCACACGCGACGGGCCACTGATGCCGCGGAAACGGCCATCGGCAGCGGCCCTCGACGGCAGGCCGTGCGCTCTGCCGTCGGCGAGTTCACAGATTGGGCGGCTCGGGGCTATGCGCACGGACAGGGCCTCCCCGGCACGTCCCACCTCCAGCAGTCGTTCCCGGATCGCGCGGATGACCGGGTGCGCTTTCTGGCGTCCCTCGAGCACGCGATCCTGGCCGTGATTCTCTGGGAGGAGCTCCGCGAGGAGGAGCTGGGTGCGCTGCTGGGTCCCTGGGCCGAGATCGTTGATCAGGCGGGCATCCAGTGACTTCACGGGCGGTGCTCGATCCGATCGTGCCTGAGCGACTCGATGTGGTCCCGGCGACCCCCGAGCGGTGGTCCGACATCGTCGCGCTCCTCGGTGGTGACGGCGAGCGAGGCTGCTGGTGCCAGGCGTGGCGCGGCTCCGACTCCCCGCTCGGCCGAGGTGAGCCGGCTCGAAACCGGATACACCTTGAGGCACAGGTTACTTCGTCGGACTTCGCGCCGGGCAACATCGCCTACCTCGCCGGCAAACCCGTGGGCTGGTGCGGCCTTGGGCCGCGCGCCGCGATGCCGCGCCTCGCCCGCTCGCGAACGATCCCCGCGGTCGACGACCTACCCGTTTGGTCCATCGGCTGCTTCAAGATCCGGGTGGGTTACCGACGCCGGGGCGTCGCGAAGGCTCTCCTGGCCGGTGCGATCGCCTACGCGCGGGACATGGGTGCGCCAGCCGTCGAGGCCTATCCGATCGATCCGGAAGGCTCGCGGATCGACGTTGGGTTTGGTTTCGTCGGGTTCGCATCGATGTTCGAGGCCGCGGGCTTTCGGCGCATGACGCTCACGGGTGCGCACAGCGCCGGCCGGTCGCGCTGGCTGATGCGCCGGTATCTCACAAGCTGAGACCTGCATCAACCGTTCACGAAGCCGGTGGTGTCCACCACTTCGAAGTCACTGCCCTTGAGCAGGCCGAGATCGTGTAGTTCGTCGTCGTCCCAGCGGTTGTCGGGCGCGCCGGTGATATACCACGGCGATCCGTTGTCGGCCAGGAGCATCCCGTACTGGCGAAGTGCGGTGAGGATGACCCTCGATTGTGAGCCGAAGCTCGAGATGTCGACCGATGCCTTGAGTCGGACGCGGAGGCCCATCGGCGGCCACGAGCTGCACGATCCGCTGCCGGCCTCGTGACGTGCCGGGTAGACGTACCCGTCGCAGGTTGTCGGTGCGGTGAACCGAATCGCGTGCGGGATCGAGCCAGACGCGACCTCCGCGTACCGGACCAGTCCGGGGAAGATCGGGAGCCCGGCCGCATCCGCGCTCGTCCACCCCGCGGGTCGGAGATCATTCGACGAGAGGTTCCAGATGGCCCCGGACCCAGCCGTCCATCCCCCGGTCCCCATGACCGCCGCGAACAGCTCGTACAGCACGCAGGCATTCGTGTCGATCAGCAGGAGATGGCGATCGCTGCCGCCCTCGATCTTCGCAGCCGGCGGGATGGGGTACGGGCCGGGGTCCGATTCGTCCGCGTAGTCGAAGGAGACGGCCGTGCGGGGGGTGGATGTCCCGACGATGTTGTACGGGATGCCGTACCCACCGGCGTTGCTGAAATCCGGGTGCAGTCCGGCAGTCAGACCGATAGCCGCGACGAGCGTGTCGCTGTTGGCGGCGACGGGCAGGCCGTCGACCCGCCGGTTCCAGACGTTGCTCGCGGGCAGGACCGGACACGCGGACACCGAGGGCGGTGGGCCCACGGTCGGGGGCGCAATCGGCGGGATCGGCGTCGCGCTGGGCTTGGGCTTCACGGTAGGCGTGACCGTCGGGTTCGAGGTCGGCCCGGCCGTAGTCGCCGTCGGCGCCACCGGGGGGACGGCGATCGCGCTCGGACTGGGTGTGACCGGCGGTGTTGCTTCCACGGACGAGCCTGGCTGCGTGCTCGCCGCGGTCGGCCATCCGCTGGGCGTCGCGCGGACGGCGACCCCGTCCTCGGCCGGTCCGCGAGTCCCGCCCGGCGTCGAGATCGGAGCGCAGGCGACCACCAGGAGGGCGATCGACGCGAACTTCTGCAGCGTGCGCCGCGACGCGGCGGGTTTCCCCGAGATCACGCCGTTCAGACTACGGCCTCATCTCGCCGCTGCCGAGTCGACTGTTGGTCCTGTGCGCGTCCGCACCGCCCTGGGCGTTCGATGGTCCGGGGCGTCCCTCGGCCCGCCGAGCGTGGGTCATTCCGACGTCAGCAACTCCAGCGTGACGTCGTGGATCAGGCCGTTGCTGGTCACGAAGCCCGGCGCCGTCACGGTTCGCCTCCCATGGAGATCGGTAACCCGGCCACCGGCCTCCTCGACGAGAAGCATCGGGGCAGCGATGTCCCAGGGCGACAATCCGACCTCGACCATCGCCTCGGCGGCGCCATCGGCGATCAGGGTATGGCCCCAGAAGTCACCGAATCCACGATCGCGCCACGCACCGTCCAGCCAGCGGCTGAAACCGGGGACCAGTGGCGAGGCCAGCAGGTCGCGAGCCGACGCGTAGACAACCTGGGCGTCCGCCAACTCCGACACGGCCGACACGCGCAGGCGACGAGGCGCATCGGTGCCCGGCGCACCCACCGACCAGGCTCCCCCGCCGCGCCAGGCGTACCAGCGTTCGCCGAGGGCGGGAGCCGAGATCACGGCGGCCTGCAGCTCGCCCCGTCGTTCCACGGCCATGAGGGTCGCGAAATGAGGAACGCCTCGGATGAAGTTGTGCGTGCCGTCGATCGGATCGATATACCAGCGCACATCGCCCGTCCCGGCGTCCGTCCCGTACTCCTCGCCGACGAGACCGTGGTCCGGATGCACGGAGGCGATCCGCTCGCGAATGACGCGCTCGACGGCCTGGTCGGCCTCGGTGACCCATGAGCGGTCCGGCTTGCGGTTCATGACCATGTCGCGTCGAAAGTGGCGGAGGGTGAGCACCTCCGCCTGATCGCAGATCTCGAGCGCAAGATCCACCCAGCCGCGCAGCTCGTCCTCGGACCCGTCGCGCAGCGACGCGCTCCACTCGGCACCGAACGGCGTCGGGTCGGTCACGAGCGGATCATCGATCCCTCCGGGTCGTAGAGCGGTTCGCGGGCAACCTCGAATCCGATCCACTCGCCGAAGATGTCCACCTCGCCACGAGACCCGATCGCCGCCTGTTCTGGCGGCAGGTACGCGTACGCGATCGACCGCGCGACCGCAAAGCCGTAGCCGCCGCTCGTGACTCGTCCGACGATCGCGCCCTCGATCCGAATCGGTTCATTGCCGAGGGCCACCGAGCGCGGTTCGTCGAGGACGAGGCAGCGCAGCCGCTTGCGGGGTCCGGCTGCCTTGGCGGCGACCAGCGCGGCCCGGCCGATGAAGTCGACGCCCTTGTCGAGAGCGACCGCAAATCCAAGCCCGCCTTCGTACGGTGTCTCCTCGGGCGTGATGTCGCTGGACCACACGCGGTAGCCCTTCTCGAGGCGCAGGGCATCAATCGCCCGATAGCCGGCGGCCGTCAGGCCATGCGGCCGACCGGCCTCCCACAGGCGGTCCCAGAGCGCTCGACCGTACTCCGCAGGCGCATAGAGCTCCCAGCCCTGCTCGCCGACGTAGGTCACGCGAAGCGCGAGGACCGGGATCTCGCCGACGCTGATCTCACGGGCCGTCATGTATGGGAGGCCGGTGTCGGAGACGTCGTCCTTCGTCAGCGGCGCGAGGATATCCCGCGCCCGGGGGCCCCACAGGCCAAAACACGCCCTGGCGGACGTCACGTCGCGAACGTTCACCGAGCCGTCGTCCGGCCGGTGCTTGCGGATCCACCCGAGGTCGTGGTTGCCGAAGGCGGTCCCGGTCACGATGAGAAAACGGTCGTCGGCGAGCCGAGTGACGGTAAAGTCGCACTCGATCCCGCCGCGTTGGTTGAGCATCTGCGTGTAGACGATGGCGCCCATCGGTCGATCGATGTCGTTCGCGCAGAGGCGCTGGAGGAACGTGACCGCGCCGGGGCCGTCTACCTCGATCTTGGCGAAGCTCGATTCGTCGAACAGTCCGGCCGTCTGCCGCGTCGCCAGGGCCTCAGCGCCGATGGCCGGGCTCCAGTGTTCGCCGGCCCAGCCGCGCGGCCGGAGGCCCTCGAGGGTCGATCGATCGGAAATGCCGGCGCCGTCCTCGTTCGGCGTGAACCAGTTCGGCCGTTCCCACATCGACTTCTCGCCGAACACGGCACCCAGTGCGGCGACCGCGTCGTAGGCCGGCGACAGCCGGAGCGGCCGCGCGGCCTTCCGCTCCTCGTTCGGGTAGTGAATGTCGTAATAGGTGGCGTAGTTCTCGAAGGTCCGTGCCAACGTGAGCTTCTGGCTCCGGTACTGGCCCCCGAACCGCCGGATGTCCATCTTCCAGAGGTCGAGCTCCGGCTCCCCGTCCACGATCCAGTGAGCCATCTGCTTGCCGATGCCACCGGTCCCGGCGATCCCATGGGCGCAGAAACCGGCTGCAACGAAGAACCCGCGTACCTCGCTCTCTCCGAGAATGAAGTCGTTGTCGGGTGTGAATCCCTCGGGACCATTGATCATCCGCGTGACGCCCGCGTCGGCGATGGATGGGACCCGACGGATCGCCCCCTCCATGATCGCCTCGAACCGCGGCCAGTCCGGATCGAGCAGCCGGCGGTTGAAGTCGGGCGGAACGCCGTCCAGCGACCACGGCTGCGGGTCGCGTTCGTAGCCGCCCATGCACAATCCGCCGACTTCCTCACGGAAGTAGCACAGGTTGTCCGGGTCGCGCATCGTCGGCAGTCCAGAGTGGACGCCGTCGATCGTATGCGTGAACAGGTACTGGTGGGCCATCGGGATGATGGGCACCGTCACCCCGGCCATGCGGCCGATCTCGGGTGCGTACATCCCACCGGCGTTGACGACGACGTCGGCCACGATGGTGGACCGCTCGCCGCGATGCTCGACGTCGACACCGGTCACCCGGCCACGCTCGACGTTGATCGCCACGACCCGCGTGTGCTGGCGGATCTGGGCGCCGCGCGCCCGGGCGCCGGCGGCCAGCGCCTGGGCGAGACCGGATGGATCGAGCCAACCGTCCGTCGGAAGCCAGACGGCGCCGAGGACACCGTCTGTGGTCATGAGGGGGAAGCGGTCCTGGGCTTCCTGCGCGGAGATCAACTCGAGGGGCAGTCCGAACGTCTTCGCCCAGCCCGCCTGGCGCTGCAGCTCTTCGTAGCGCGCCCTGGTAGAGGCAAGGCGCAGCGATCCAACCTCGTGCCATGACACGTCCACGCCGGTCTCGGCGGTGAGGCGCCGGTACAGGTCGGCGCCGTACATCATCATCCGCGTCAGGGTCGTGGTGGAGCGCAACTGACCCACGAGGCCGGCCGAGTGGAAGGTGGATCCCGACGTCAGCTCCGCGCGGTCGACGAGGATGATGTCCTTCCACCCGAGTTCGGCCAGGTGATAGGCGATCGATGTCCCGCCGACGCCGCCGCCGATGATGACCGCCCTGACGTACTCCACCACGAGATGCGACCCCTCTCACGTTCCTGACTCCGGACCGACTCGGGCAGGGTAGCGGGTCACGCACCGGCCGCGCTCGACCTCGCGGGGGTCAGTGGCAGGTCGCGGACCCGTGATCGCTGAACGACCCGTCGACGCTGATGAATTGCCAGGCGTACGAGGCCTGGTGCAACGTCATCTGGAGGACGCCGTGGGCGAGTGACGATCGCACGACGCTGTTGGCAACCGGTGCGTCGAAGACACGGAGCGGCGCCCCTCCGGTCCCAACAATGAACTCCCGGATCCCGTCCTTGGCCGGCCGACCGTCTGGATCCTGGGGCGCGAAACGCTCGTAGTCGTGATCGTGACCGTTGATCACGACATCGACGCCGGCGGCGTAGAGCGCTTGCCAGAACGGGTCGACGTCCGCGTTGTTGCCATGGAAACCCGAGCTGAAGCGGGGGTGATGCCAGATCGCCACCGTGCAGCGCGCCCGAGAGGCCGCCAGCTCCGCCGCCAGCCACTTTCCTTGCCGCGACTCGGGGCCGCAACCGCCGACGTCGGCGCAGTTCGAATCGAGAACGATCACGTCC
>JANNUK010000123.1:0-3495 GCA_031395155.1 Chloroflexota bacterium
ACATCGAGGTCGTTCGTGGGCTCGTCGAGCAGGAGGACGTTGCCGCCCGACCGCAGCAGCTTCGCCAGGTGGACCCGGTTCCGCTCGCCACCTGAGAGCCTGCCGACGGGCTTCTGCTGGTCCGTGCCCCGGAAGTTGAAGCTCGAGACGTAGGCGCGGGCGGGGATCTCGCGCGTGCCGACCTTCACGTACTCATCCCCGCCGCTGATCTCATCGAACACTGACTTCTCACCCTGAAGAGCGTCGCGACTCTGATCGACATAGCTGAGCTGGACGGTGTCGCCGAGGGTGACGCGTCCGCCGTCGGGCTGCTCCTGCCCGACGATCATGCGGAACAGCGTCGTCTTGCCGGCCCCGTTCGCGCCGATGATGCCCACGATGCCGGCCCGGGGCAGCGAGAACGTCAGGTCTTCGATCAGGACCTTCTCGCCGTACGACTTGCTCAGGCCCGTGACCTCGATGACGCTGTCGCCGAGGCGAGGCCCCGGTGGGATGGCGATCTCGAGGTCGCGGCCGGCGCCCTTGTCGGCCTGGGCCTCGGCCAGCAGCTTCTCGTAGGCACCGAGGCGGGCCTTGCCCTTGGCCTGACGAGCCTTCGGGGCCAGGCGCACCCAGTCGAGCTCCCGGGCCAGGGTTCGCCGCCGAGCGTCGCTGGCGCGCTCGTCGCCAGCGACGCGTTCCAGTTTCTGCTCCAGCCAGCTCGAGTAGTTGCCCTTGAATGGGATCCCCCGACCGCGATCCAGCTCCAGGATCCATTCCGCAACGTTGTCGAGGAAGTACCGGTCGTGGGTGATCGCGACGACGGTGCCCGCGTACTCCTGGAGGAAGCGTTCGAGCCAGTAGACGGACTCGGCGTCGAGGTGGTTCGTCGGCTCGTCGAGCAGCAACAGGTCGGGGTGTCTGAGCAGGAGGCGACACAGCGCGACGCGCCGCTTCTCGCCGCCGGACAGCGTGGCGACGTCGGCATCGTCCGGCGGACAGCGCAGGGCATCCATCGCGATGTCGACGTTGCGCTCCAGGTTCCAGGCATCCGCCGCGTTGATCGTGTCTTCGAGTGCGGCCTGCTCGGCTCCGATCGCCTCGTAGTCGGCGTCGGGTTCGGCCCACCTGGCCATGACGGCGTTGTACTGATCGATCAGCCCCTGGACCTCGGCGACACCGTCCATGACGTTGCCCTTGACGTCCCTGTTCGGGTCGAGCTCCGGTTCCTGGCTCAGATAGCCGACCGTGAACCCAGGGGTGAGGCGAGCCTCACCGACGAAGTCGTCGTCGAGTCCGGCCATGATCCTGAGCAGGCTCGACTTGCCGGCGCCGTTCGAGCCGATCACCCCGATCTTCGCCCCCGGGTAGAACGAGATCGAGATATTTTCGAGGACCGTCCGATCGGGCGGATAGTGGCGGGCAAGCCTGTACGCCGTGTAGATGAACTCGTGAGCCATGGTTCAGGAAGGGTACCGGCTGCGAGGCATGCCACTTTGACCCGATCGACCCAGTCGACGAGGGCCAGAACAGCCCGCGCTTTGATCCGACCTGTTGTTGGACCGCCTGTCGTGACAAGCCGGCGCGGCGGGACCTCGGCGAGCCCGGCCCCGTGATAACCGTATCTCGAGTGACGCCCGACGCCCAGGGTCAGCCGCTCGCGGCGGGAAACGGCGATGGGGCGAGGATCGGCTCCTGTGACCCGGCCGGCCTCAACACGGTCTCTGAGACACCCAGGTTGCCGTCGACCGTCGTCTCGTACCGCGCCGTGATGCTGCCGTCGCCAGAGATCGAGATCGTCACGGTCACGGGATCTGTCCCGGAGAGACCGAGCGCGGCGGCCGGATAAGTGGCTCGCAGCTGATCCGCGTCCGAGGACCCTGAGCCGCTTTGGACCGTCAGTGGAGCGAGGAGGAGCGCCAGCGGATCGCCCGTCGGTACGGCGCTCCCGGCTTCGATCCACTCGCCCTCGACCTGTTGCAGCCAGGCGGCCGGCGGGATGATCCGATACGTGACCCTGGCGCCGCCCGATTCGATCACGAGCTCGCTCGCATCGCCGACGCGGCGGCCCGCGACGGTCGCTGCGGACTTGCCCTTGACCGTCAATGTCGAGTCGAAGGTATAGCCGGCCTGCAGGGAGGCGAACGCCCGAGTGAGCCGTTCCGCCGGCGTGCCCGAGAAGCTTGGGCCGGGTGACCCCGGGGTAGCGCTTGGCGTGCCTCCCGGCGGCGGGCTTGTCGGTGTGGCCTGTCCGCACCCAGCGGCGAGCACCGCCAGGCACAGGAACGCGGCGCCACCTGCTCGGCGGCGCCGCTTCCCAGTATTCGGCCTCACGGGCCGCTGCCCGATCGGTAACCGGTGCTAGTCGTCGTGCGAATCGCTCTTCTCTGCGTCGCTCTTCTCTGCGTCGCCATCGTGCGAATCGCTCTTGTGTGCGTCGCCGCACTTTCCGGAAGAGCCCTTCACAACGAGCGTCGAGGTGCCGTCCTCGTTCGTCCGCACCTTGATCTTCACGCCGACCTTGGTGCCGTCGAACCGAACGCGGATCCCGTGATCTGACGTCTTGACCGTCACGGTCCCGCCGGTCGCACTGTCGAAGGTGACCGTCCCGTCGGCTCCCACCGTGTAGTTGACTGCCACGGCGGTCCCGTCGCAGAGGTGTGCCGACCAGGTTCGCGCGCCCGCCAGGACGCCTGGCGCCGCCGTCAGCTTCTGGCGGTCCTTGCCGCTGAGGGTGATCTTGAGATGGGCCGTCCCATCCTCCTGATCAACCTCGACGGAAATCTTGAGGCGCTTGGTAAAGCCGTCGTGAGCGAAGATGACCCCGCCACTCGCCGACGTATCCCCGTCATCGTCCGTGTCGGTGGACGGAGGCTTGAGCTCCCAGGTGATGCTGGGGTCCGGCGTCGTGGGCGTCCCGATGGACAGGGTCGGATTGCCGCTGCCGTCTGCACCGATCGTGTACGGCACGGTCGAGTCGGCGTTGGTCCCGAACACGTCCGCGGACCAGGTGCCGGCCCCGACGTGATCGGCGAGCGCGGCCGACTTCGCGCTGATGGACAGCTTGTCGCCCTTCGCCTTCACCGTGACCTTCGTGGTCCCGGCGGTATTCGCGAACTTGACGATGCCCGGTTCTGTCGTGGTAGCTGCGAAGTCGCCGACTGGCGTCAGCGTCACACCGGAGATATTGCCAACCGCATCGAGGGTGACGTCGACCGTCAGGGTCGTGCCGAGCAGCGGCAGCGTCGTCATCATGCCGCCCGTCTGGGCGATCGGCTCGTTCGTGTTGGCGGCCGCCGCGGCCGGGAATGTCAGTAGTCCGAGTGCCACTACGGCCGCGAGGCCACGCGCACGTCGCGATCCAAGTCGTGTCATCTGACCCCTTCCTATGTTCGAGAACGATATCCACGGTCGTCTGCCGCGGGGGGACGTCGTGTGATCCCGTCACTACCTTGAGGGAGCTGGCTCCGCAAAGGTTTCAGCGATCCTACGTTTGGCGATGTCTTCGTGCCCAAG
>JANNUK010000391.1:0-6685 GCA_031395155.1 Chloroflexota bacterium
CATCAGGTCGTGGCTGAGAACAAGCGGCGAAAACGGCTCTTCGAGGGGCTGTTCCTCGAGGGCCGGCCCCCGCTCAACGTTGGATTCACGTCGAACGGCGATTTCTTCGGGGGCTCCCAGGTGGCCCTCACTGATGTCCTCGGCGACCAGACGTTTGTGTTCACCGCGAGTTCGGTTCGCGAATACCGCAACTACGCCGCCCAATACGCCAACCTCTCATCGCGGTGGAACTGGGGCGTCACCGCTTCGGATTTCACGATCTACTATTTTTCGCCCTACCAGTACTCGTCCCTTTACACCCGCGATGGGGCTCTGACGACCGAGCGATACACCCAGGCCATCGGTTTCGCGGTCTACCCGCTCAACAAGTTCAACCGCGTTCAGCTGGCGGGCGGATACTCGCGGATCAAGACGGGCTATCCGGATCCTCAGGTTCAGCAGCAGGTCATTCAGCAGGCGGGCTTCCTGGGACAGCAGGTTCCGGTCTACAGTGGCAGCGCCATCCCTTTAAGCGTCGGCTACACCAGGGAGACCACCCGCTTCCGGGAATTCGGACCCCTGGCCGGCTCGACCATCAATCTCTCCCTCGAATACTCGCCGAAGTTCGGCTCGTTCATTGCCCGAAAGACGCTTGAGTTCGACGCCCGGAAATACCTGAGGGTCGGGGGTACGTCCATGCTGCTGGCCACACGCGTCCGGGGCTTCGCTTCGACCGGCGATCAACCCCGACTCTTTGGCTTTGGCGGAAACATGGAGCTGCGCGGCTATAACTACCTGTCCTTCGTCGGGTCCAGGGGCTTCTTCGCCAACGCCGAGCTCCGGATACCCCTCATCGACGTGATGCTCACGCCCCTCGGCCTGATGGGACCCGTGCGCGGCACGGTTTTTGGCGGGGTGGGGGGCGCGCACTACCCGGATGAGCCATTCAAGTTCTGGACCAAGGAGCCGGGTGTCTCGTTTGTGAACGATCCCCTGTTTGGTCAACCCGTCGAAGGGCGGAGGCTCGTAGATGGACGGGCCTCGTTTGGCGTCGGCATCCAGGCCTTCCTTCTAGGTCTGCCCATGCATTTTGATTGGAGCTGGCTGACCGATCTAAAAGTTCGGGCCACCTCACCGCGATTTCAGTTCTGGATCGGATACGATTTCTAGCTGCCCGCGGGCTTCCTTCAGTTCCGCAAGTTCGGGGTCGGCGGTCCGCCAGTTGGCGAGGAAGCGCTGGTAATAACGGCGGGCGGACTCGCGATCTCCGAGAGCAGCCGAGGCGCGTGCGCGCCCGAGCAGGCTGGGCGACCGATTGGGCCAGCGTCCGAGCGCCCGCTCAAACTCCGCCGCCGCTTCGCGTGGCCTCCCCATCTCGAGGAGTATCTCGCCGAAAAGCTCAGACGCCGGCTTGATCGGCCGCGGCGGGCCCAGAGGCGGGGGAAGGTCGCGCTCCAGAGCCACCGCCTCCTGCATTCGCAGGACCGCGTCTCCGCCACGGCCGACGCTCATCGCCATGACCGCGTGGAGCTCCTTCTCCATCACCGCCGCGTCACTTTGGCGGTTGCCGGCTTCCCGGGACCCCGCACGCCTGAAAAGCTCAGCGCGCGCCATTTCGGCTAGCTTCGGGTCGCCACGACGTGCGGCGCTCATGCCGATCGCGAAGAGCTCGGCGGTGGTACCGAAGTCGCGCGTCGTCAGCTCGTGGAAGGACCGAGTCTCCACCACATACCGGGCCCGCATCTCGGACAGGATCCCCTTCAATCGCGAGGCGCCCGTCGCTTCCACCGCGAGCCGGATCAGCTCGAGGGTCTCCCGCGCCCTCTGGTAGCGACCTCGTTGGAGCGATTCGTAGAGCAGCCAGGACAGGCTGTGGTAGTCGTGCATGCCGATCGGGAGCCCTTTGCGCCTGACCCAGGCTTGCGAAGCGCGAAAGGAAGCCTCATCGGAGGCCGCCGCCTCGTCCCACATGCCGAGCTGGAGAAAGATGTGCGCCGGCATGTGCAGCGCGTGGCTCGACTCGGGCGCGATCTTCGCGTAGGCCTGGGCGGCCGGAAGGGCCAGGCGCGCGTGGTTTGGGTCATCGTAGTCATGAATCAGGTAGTGGAGCGCTCCTGGATGTTCGGGGTTTTGGGCCAGAACCTTCTGGAGGATAGCGGCCGCCTGTTTCTGGGTCTGGCTTCCCACGAGAGCGTGCTGATGCTGGTCGTCGCCTCCTTCGCGGAAGAGCGCCGGACTGCGTGCCGCCGTGCCCATCAACGCGAGGGCGTGGAAGCTCAGCACCTCGGGATCCTTGGGGTACAAGGCGGCGAGCCGCCCCATGGCCTTGGCGTAGGCGAGATTGCGGGCTGCGCGATCCCCGACTCCAAACAGGATCTCGACGGCTCGCAGAAACCCCTTCTCGCGGTCCGTGCCCGCCTTCTTGGCCCGCGCTTCCGGCGTGGGCCCGAGCCGAAGCAGGATCCGGCGCGCCATGCCGGCATCCTGGTTCAGCCAGAGCGTGTGGTTGTAGGCCATGGCTTCGCCCCAATAGGCCATCGCGAAATCGGGATCGAAGCCCTGGGCTTCGAGAAAGGCCTCGACCGCGTCCTCGTACTGGAAGTTGTGGAGCGCGGTCACGCCACTCGAGAAGGCCGGCTGTGCCGACAACGAGCCGGAGTTGGGAAAGCGAAGGGGCGAAAGGAGGACGAGGGCTACGAGAGCGAACGGACCCATGGGCGCGATGCTATCCCGAGCTGACCCATCCGTGGCGGTGGCGATCAACAGCCTTGGTTGAAGCAGCTGGGCTGCTAGGCTCGACCCTGTGGTGGCGAGTCGATTCGTGAGCGGACAGAAAACAGCAACGCGACGTCGGTTCATCGAGGCTTCCGCCGGAGTCACGCTCGCGAGCTGGCTTGCTTCAGTCGAGAGAGGGGTCGCCTCGGCCGCGTCAGAAGGTGGCGAAAGGCTTCTGGGGACCGTGCCGTTCGTGGGAGAAGGCGCTTTCCCGCTGGACACGACTATCGGCGTGGGCCTCGGACGGCGCCGGGCCATGGACCTTTCCGTTCTCGCGCCCGAAGCGCTGGTCACCGCAAAGGACAGGTTCTTCATTCGCACCGGATGTCCGAACCGCCTGCCCCCGGTGAGCACATGGACGGTCCGGATGCATGGGCTCGTGGAGACGCCCCAGGAGATCTCGGTCGAGGCGTTGCTGCGAGAGGCGACCGACCTCGGCCCCCACCTCCTCGAATGCGCGGGGAACTCCCGGGCCGCGCACTTCGGGCTCATAGGCGTCGCCCGGTGGCGCGGGGTCGAACTCGCGCGAGTGCTGGAGCGGGTCCGGCTGCAACCTGCGGCGACCCGAGTGCTCGTTTCCGGGTTCGACGAGCACAGGGCGCTCGATCCGGACTCGGTCCTCGGAGCGAGCTGGGTCTTCGGCCTCGACGAGATCCGCGAAGCGGGCGCCTTCCTGGCCACGGAGATGAATGGCGCGCCCCTCGGCCCCGACCACGGCTCCCCGCTCCGCCTGGTGGTGCCCGGTTGGTACGCGTGCGCAGCGATCAAGTGGGTGAACGAGATCGTCCTCGTAGACGACGCGGCAGCAGCCACCGACCATATGCGGGAGTATGCCGGGCGAACCCACCAGGAACCCACCGGCCCGCGCGACCAGCTGTTGATGGAGACAGGACGGCGTCCGGAGGGGCCGCCCTTGGCCAAGGACTTCCAACCCGCCACCATCGATCCGGTCGCGGTTCCGGTGCGTGTGGAAAAGTGGCGAGCGGGCAACGGCAAGGTCTCGTATCGAATTGTCGGGATTTTTTGGGGTGGCTTGGCGCGGGCCCACGCCCTCCGCATTCGCCTCAACCCGCATCTCAAGTTCGTGCCGGTCGCGGAGTCCAGGAGATTCCCCGGCCCCACCTGGACACTCTGGTCCCACACCTTTCCGTCGCCGACACCCGGCCCTTACCGGATCGAGCTTGCCCTCGACGACCCCGAGGTGCGCACGCGAAGACTCGACATGGGCTACTACGCGCGCGCGATCGAGATCACCGGCGACTGAGGTCAAGGCGCCGGTCCGTCCGGAAGCGAGACGATGGGAATCCATTCACGCGGTTTGGATAGAAACTCGGATCAAGAAACTTGACTTCCGGCTTGGTCCGTCGTAAAAGCTCGACAGTTCCGGTTTCGACACGTATGGTTCCCCTACCTAGGGTGGGGGCCACATGGACCTATCCGGGGGTCCGATCCCGATGTCTCATGAATTCATAAATGATGTGAGGTCGCCTATGACGAAGTGGATCAAGCGGTTCCTGGTCGGATGCGCAGTGCTGGGCACAGCCGCGCCCCTGCTGGCTCAGACGTATCACGGAGGCTTGCGCGGCTCTGTGCGTGACTCGGGTGGCGTCAGTCCCGCGGTCAGCGTGACGCTGATCAACACCGCCACCAACGCGACTCGTCATACCACCACGAACAGCGTCGGTCAGTATGCGTTCGTGAACGTGGACCCCGGCACCTACGATCTGACCGTAGCGCTGCAGGGCTTCAAGACCGTCGAAAGCAAGGGACTCCGCATCGGCACGCAGCAGTTCGTGATACTGGACTTCAGCCTCGAGGTCGGCCAGCTCACGGAGCAGATCACGGTCGAGGGCCAGGCGACGGCGCTCGAGACCTCGAACGCCTCGGTAGGCAGCACGCTCGACTCGGCCACGCTTCAAACCCTTCCCACCGCCGGCCGCAACCCGTTCTTCATGGCCATCACGACGCCCGGCGTCATCCCCACCGGCGACCCGCAGTTCATACGCCAGCAGGACCAGACCAACTCCTCGCTGCTCTCGCTGGGCGGAGGGCCGCGGCGCGGCAACAACTACACCCTCGACGGTGTCTCGATCGTCGACATGCGCAACCGCGCCACACTCATCCCCTCGATCGAGGCGGTGGAGGAGGTCAAGGTCCAGGTCAGCACGTACGACGCGGAGATGGGCCGCACCGGCGGCGGTGTCTTCAACATGACGGGCAAGTCGGGCGGGAACGCATGGCACGGCAGCCTGCTTGGGCAGAACCGGCCGAGCAAGGCGCGGGCCCTGCCCTTCTTCAGCCAGAAGGCGTGCGACGCGGATGCCTCGGCCTGCGAGAAGCCCGACACTTACTTCTACCTGTACGGGGGCTCGATCGGCGGCCCGATCGTGAAGAACAAGACCTTCTTCTGGGCGTCGTTCGAGGGCTACAAGACCAACACGCGGAGCAATCAGGTGGTGATCGCCCCGAGCGCGCGCGAGCTCTCCGGCGACTTCTCCCAGAGCGGCGTCACCATCTACGACCCGCTGACGACACGTCCCGCGCCCGGTGGCGGCTTCATTCGCGACCCGTTCCCGGGCAACGTGATCCCGGCCAACCGCATCAGCCCGGTGGCGACCGGCCTGCGGCAGTTCTGGCCGAATCCGGGGCCTTTTGACGCTTCGCTCGTAGACGTCTCGCTCACGGGGACGCTCAAGCTCGATCAGGCCTGGAGCGAGAAGATCCGCTCCTCGGCGATGTATGGGATCTACGACTCGGAGGAGCCGGCGGTGCGCTCTTACGGCAAGGGTCTCTTGGAGAATCCCGCGGACCCCGGCGACGGCGCTCTCTTCCGCACGGTGCAGGTCCTGGCCGTCAACAACACGATCACCCCCAACCCCACGACAGTCGCGCACGTGCGCTTCGGCTACACCAGCTTCGTCGACGACTGCGTGCCCACCGACTTCGACCCCGGCACGCTGGGTTTCGCGTCGTCGTATGTCGGGGCGGTCCCGCGGAAGAAGTTCCCGAGCTTCACTATCGGCGGCTACGGAACGGACTACAACGGCCAGACCTTCGGAGACCGCAACCCCCAGGACACCACCTACTACTCCTGGGACGCCAACGCCTCGATGTCCAAGCTGTGGGGACGGCACACCGTGAAGGGCGGAGCGTCCTACCGCAAGATCGGGATGACGAACACCTCGTTCGGAGCCTCCAGCGGAAGCTTTGGCTTCAACGGCCGGTTCACGGCCGGGCCGGACCCCCTGAACGTCTCCCCGCGTGACCCAAACGCGCTGGCGGCCTTCCTGCTCGGCTATCCGTCGGGGGGCAGCATCATGGTGGCGACGCCGAACGATTTCTTCATCAACTACTACGCGGGGTACGTCCAGGACGACATCCGGATCAACTCCGACCTGACCGTGAACGCGGGCATCCGTTACGAGTTCGAGCAGGGCTTGCAGGAGAAGGACAACGCATTCACGGTCGGCTTCGACCGCGACCGGGCCTGGCCGTTCCAGATCCCCGGCGGCCCACAACTCAAGGGCGGCCTGCAATACGCCGGGGTCGACGGCTATCCGACCCACCAAAGCGATCCCAGCAAGAAAAAGTTCGCGCCCCGCGTGGGCTTTGCCTGGTCGCTCGGCCCCAAGACGGTGCTGCGCGGCGGCTACGGCTTGT
Organism: Chloroflexota bacterium; assembly: GCA_031395155.1. Classification (GTDB taxonomy): domain Bacteria; phylum Chloroflexota; class Limnocylindria; order Limnocylindrales; family CSP1-4; genus CAKKPP01. The sequence goes on from JANNUK010000391.1 coordinate 6,415, forward strand.
ACTGGGCGCCTTACCAGTACGCGTTCCCCTCAGGAAATCCCCTGGGGGCCCGCGGCTTCACCCAGGTCACCGACTACGTAGCGAGCACGGACGGCGGCCTGACGCCCTGCTCGACCTGCACGCTCGCCAACCCCTTCCCGAGCGGCATCTCCCAGCCAAGCGGCAGCAGTACCGGCATCCTGACGGGCGCCGGCGGAACCGTGCACTTCGTGGACCAGTTCCGGAAGTCTCCCTACGTCCACCAGTTCTCCCTGGACTTCCAACGTGAGCT
>JANNUK010000410.1:0-5502 GCA_031395155.1 Chloroflexota bacterium
TTCGCGACCCATGTCGAAACCGAGGGCCTGGCCTTCTACGAGGCGGCAGCGGCCCAGGAGCTTGAGGGCGTCATCGCCAAGCACCGCCGATCGCGCTACGAGCCCGGCAAGCGAACGTCGGCCTGGTTGAAGCTCAAGATCCGTCCGGAGCAGGAGTTGGTCGTCGGCGGATGGACGCCGGGGGAGGGGAATGCAAAAGAGATGGGTGCGGTCGTCGTCGGCGTGATGGACGAGGGTGGCCGACTGCGTTTCGCGGGCAAAGTCGGGTCCGGCTTCGACGGCCGCACCCGGAAGGATCTCCGAGCGAGACTGGACGAGCTCGCGACGGCGAACTGTCCATTCGACCCCCCGCCCGACGCCGGTCACCGTGGCAGATGGGGCGGCGATCTCAAGGGGGTCGTCTGGGTTCGCCCGGAGCTCGTGATCCGGGCCGAGCTTGGGGGCTGGTCGCGCGAGGGCGTCGTTCGCCAGGCGTCGTTCAAGGGCATGGCGATCGACCGTCGCCCCGAGGACGTCGTTCGGGAGCGCGCCGTTGAGACGGCGACGGCGATCGCCGACGTACCCCATCAGTCCCGGCCGGCACGGACCCCGAAGGCAGCAGGTGCGGGGCGGCAGGCCGCCGGGGGAGCGCCTCCGGGCGAGGCGCGTGCCCCCGAACCCCCGACCCACCTCCACGCCTGGTCGGCGACCTCGGATGAGCTGGCAGCGCTCGATCGGCTCGGCCGCGAAGGCGTCTGGAACGTCGGCGGCTTCGAACTGAAGCTGACCAACCTCGACAAGCCGCTGTTCCCGCCGGCGGCCGACACGCCCGACGATCCACCCATCACGAAGCGCGAACTCATCGCCTATTTCGCCCGGATCGCCCCGACGATGCTGCCGCACCTCCACGAGCGGCCGCTCAACCTCAACCGTTTCCCGGACGGAGCCTTCGGCAAGAGCTTCTGGCAGAAGGACATCCCGACGACAGCGCCTTCGTGGCTGCGCCGCTGGCGCGAGGTCGGCGTCGAGGCGCGGGAGGCCAATGAACACCTCATCGCGGATCGCGTCGGCGCCCTGTGCTGGCTCGGGAATCAGGCCTCGTTCGAGGTCCATGCCTGGACGAGCCGCCTCGACGCACCGTGGTGGCCCACGTTCGCGCTGATCGACATCGACCCGGGCGATCGGACCGAGTGGGAGGAGACCCTGGTCCTCGCCCGCCTCTATCGAACGGCCCTTGGCCACCTCGGCGTGCGCGGCTACCCCAAAGTCACCGGCAAGCGCGGCATCCAGATCTGGATCCCGATTGTCGCGCCGTACTCGTACGGCGATACCAGCGCCTGGGTCGAGCGTCTGTCGCGCGCCGTCGGTGCAACCGTGCCGGATCTCGTGTCCTGGGCCTGGGCGAAGGGGGAGCGCGGGGGGAAGGCCCGCCTCGATTACACGCAGAACGCGCCGATCAAGACGCTCGTTGCGCCTTACGCGGTCAGGCCGGCGGCGGGTGCTCCCGTCTCGGCGCCAATCTCCTGGGAAGAGCTGGACGATCCGCTCCTGAGGCCGGACCGCTGGACGATCCGCACGATTCTCGACCGAGTAGCAGAACGAGGCGACCTGTTCGTGGCGGCCCAGACGGACCTGCAGGAACTCCCGACCCTGGGTTGATGGCGGCGCCGGCCGCCGCCGGCTCGCCGAGCCGCCACGCAATGGGCTCAGTCGGTTATTCGACGAGCCCGTAGTCGGTCGGGCGGGCGAAGTCCGCGTCGGAATAGAAGAACTGGAATGTGCTGTTGCCGGACATCGTCAGGTCCCACGTGATGAACTGGATGAGCAGATTCGTCGCACTGCCGCCACTCCCGCCCGAGCCGCCACCCATCGACACGAGGGCACCGGGCGCGTAGACCGTTCCGCTGATGTCGACGGATCCGCCGCCGTTCAATGAAATGGTCGGCTGTGCGTAGCTCGACGAAGGCGCCGGGTTGCCGTCCTGCCACACGAGCAGGTTCCGGTACTGGAAACTCTGGCCGCTATTGGCCCGGTCGTCATATGCCCGCAGCTTCAGCGAGGCGCCCGCGCCGATCGAGATCGGCCCCATGGCGTTGGATCCCGACTGCGTCCCCCGGTTGAAAAGCAGGACGCCACAGGTCATGTCCGGGCAGTCCGCGGTGAAGGTCGAGCAGTCGGCCGGGCTTGAGGTGGCGTCGATCGAGCACATCGAGGCCTGTGCGCCGATGTCCAGGCCGCCACCGTCGAAGACGTAGATGCCGGGACGAAGGAGGGCCACCGACGAGTTCAACATGCGGATGCCGCCGCGGTACACGCCCGGCTGGAGAATCTGGGTCGTGTTGTTGAGCGTCAGCCGCGCGTTCGATCGCACCGTCATCGATCCATAGGGGACCGGCTCGAGGCCTGCCAGTGGGTCGGCGATCGGGGTCACCCCGAGCGTCGGGGCTGGCGTGATCGTCAGCGGGCCCGGGCTGTATCCGCCGACCACGAACAGCCCCTTGCCCGAGGCAAAGGTGACGGTTGCGGCGTTGCCGTTCGAGCCGATGGCGCCACCGCTGCCGGCCGGGCAGCTGGAGTCCACGAACACGGAGCCATCGAACGTGACGGTCGGACCACCTGAGATCAGGAACGCCGGGCAACCTCCTCGGCCGTTCGGCCAGGATGGATTCGACGGATCGAGGATCACGACAGAGTACGACGAACCGGTCACCTGCCCGTTGAGCGCCGTCGAGGTCGTCGCCACGGTCGGAGCCGAGCCGCCGATGGCTCCGACAAAGAACGTACGCGAGACCGATTGAAGGTTGACCCTTACGGCCTGATTGTCCCAGCCGGTCGGGCAGGTGATCGAGATCTGCCCAGAGGGGAAGCCCGGCCAGTTGGCCTGGATGCTTGCGTTGACGGCGTCGATGATGTCCTGTCGAGGCGCACCAGGAGGCGGGCCATTCGTCGCACTGCAGGTACGGATCGAACCGGACGTCTGCAGCACGTTCGAACCAATCAGGGCGGCCGCGTCGCCGACGTTCTGGAGCTTGCGCCGGGTCACCAGGGTATTGGCTCCATCGAACAACAAGGCGGCCAGGGCGATGATCGCCAGGAGGGAAAAGACGAACAGGGGGAGGACCGGGCCGCGCTCGCGCGTGCGGAGACCGTGGGGGCCGGGTTCGGGGCCGGGTTCGGGGCCGGCGGGGCGCGCCATCAGTGGTTCACCAGCATCGTGCTGGTCGCGCTCACGCCGGCCGACGCGATCCCGATCAGGTTGCCCATGATCATGTCCACCCGGCTCGTGACCGTGACGGTGACCGGGGTCCCGCGCGCGTTCGTGGCCCCAGCCGCATGGGTGTTTCCGGAGCAGCCCGTGCCGTAGCAGACGGTGATCGTCAGGGCACTCCCGCCGGCGATGGTGAAGGCGCGAGCGACGTTGCTGATCGCCTCGGTGGACGGCGATGGGTATGGACACGCCGAGCTGGCCGGCGGGACGATCGTCTTCCCGCTCACAGCCGGACCAACCGGGCACGCCGTCGACCGCGAGCCGCCATGGACGATCGCGAAGCGGGCCGCCTCGCGGGCGGCATTGGACACGGTGTTGTTGGCCCAGACAACGCGACCGAGGTCGATCATGCCGATAAGAATCACCATGAAGATCGGGATGACGAGGGCAAATTCGAGCAGTGCCTGCCCGCGGTCGGCGCGGAATCGCGGCCCTGTTCGGCGCATCACTGGCGTCCTTGCACGATGCTGAACGAGCCGCGGACGACGACCGTCCACGTGCCATTCTGGGTGAGGAATGGGTAGGCGAACAGGGTGCGGAACGGAACGGACGTCTGGACCGTGGCCGATCCGATGGGGTAGGTCGACGTTGCGCCCGGCGCCGTGATGCTCAGTGTGAACGAGGGGACCGTGACATTCGGGGCGGTGCACTGCTCGACATCGCCAGGCGATGGCGAGGCGCTCGGCGTGAAGCCCGGCACGGTCCTGGCCTGGAGGCAGACCGTACGTCGTGCGAGTGTCAGGGCACTCGCGCTGGTGGTCGCCTGGCTCGCGGCGGCCTCGGCCGCGTCGCGGGTGGCCGATTCGAGGGTCATCCACACGTTGAACACCCGGGCGAAATCGATCGAGAGTCCCAGGAACGCGAGCATGACCGGCAGGATCAAGGCGAACTCGGTGACGGACTGCCCGCGCGAGCGGAGCATGCCACCCACTGCCCATCGACGGGTCGCGCCGACGCGGGGTGCGGGTGGTACGTGAGTCAGTGACGTCTGGGGATCGACAGGCATACGTGAAGGCTATGGCTCGGCGCCTCCGATTGGAGGAACCCAGAAGTCACCCGAGGGATTGGTACCCCCGTGTGACGGCGTGCGAGCACCGGGGGCGTGCGAGCACCGGGTGCTCCGTCGCTAGACGAGGGGCAGAATCTCCACCGCGATCCGCTCGCAGGCACGGACGAACGCCTCGGGGTCGCGGCCCTGCGGGTGGAACGCGAGGTGGTCGAGACCGATGGCGGCAAAGGCGCGGATATCTGCGGCGGCCCCTGCCGGGCCCCCGCGAAGCGCATAACCGGGCCCGCTGTCCTCATCGAGTCGGACGTTCACCCGCGCAGAGAGGGCGGGCATCGGCCGCCCGGCGGCCTCCGCGGCCCCGCGGATCTGGGGCACCCGCTCAGCGTACGCGGCCGGCGATGCCTGGCTGGCGTGATAGCCGTCGCCGAGTCCGCCGGCACGCCGGAGCGCCGGTGCGGAGCGGCCTCCGACGAGGATCGGAACGCGCTCGCCCTGGTCGGGCAGGGGATCGAACGCGAAGTCGGTGAGGTCGTGGAAGCGGCCCGTGAACGGCGCCTGGGAGCCCGACCAGAGGTGACGCCAGAGGGCGATCGTCTCGTCGAGGTAGGGGCCGCGAACGGGAAACCGGTCGGCCACCCCGAGGTTGGCGAACTCGTGGCGATCCCAGCCGACGCCGACACCCGCGATCAGTCGACCGCCCGAAAGAGCATCGATGGTCGCCAGCTCCTTGGCCACCACCACCACGTTCCGCTGCGGGACCACGATGACACTCGTGCCGAGCCGGATCGTGGCGTCGCGGCCGGCCACGTAGGCGAGGGTCGCGATGGCATCGAAGTTCCGAGCGTAGTCAGCCTCCGCCTCATCGTGGCCGACGAGCACGTGATCCGTGGTCCAGACCGTCGACCAGCCGAGCCGAACCGCCGTCTCCACGGCGGCATCGATCATCTCGCGGGACGCTCGCGCGGTGAAATTGGGCAGGCACAGGCCGTAATCCATCGCTCCGGATCGTACGTCGGTGGGTCATCGGCCGCTCGCCGCTACCATCGACGTCATGGCTCAGGCCCCGTCCCCAGCCCAACCCCCTCGACGGCCGTCACGATCGCGGACAGCGGTCGCCTCGCTGGCGAGCCTGCGTGGTCTCCAGGCGTTCCGCCATCGCAACTTCCGGATCTACTACTCCGGACAGCTCGTCTCGCTGGTCGGGACCTGGATGCAGACGGTCGCGCAGGGGTGGCTGGTGCTGCAG
>JANNUK010000414.1:0-1777 GCA_031395155.1 Chloroflexota bacterium
TGTTGGTCGCGATGGTCACGGCACCGAGCTTGCCTGCCTGAGCAACGATCGTCGCTTCGTCCTTGTGGCGCTTCGCGTTCAGCACCGCGTGGGCGACGCCCTTCACTTTGACGCCGTCGCGCTCCCACTCGAGCTTCTTGAGGAGGTTGCCGAGCACCTCGCTCTTCTCGACGGACACCGTGCCCACGAGAATGGGCCGGCCTGCCTCCTGCATCTCCTCGATCTCGTCGGCGACCGCGTTGAACTTGGCCTTCTCGTTGAGGTAGACGAGGTCCGTGTCGTCGGCGCGGACCATGGGCTGGTGGGTCGGGATGCCGACGACCTCCAGGTGGTAGATCTTGTGGAACTCCTCGGCCTCGGTCATCGCCGTACCGGTCATGCCGGCCAGCTTGTCGTACAAGCGGAAGTAGTTCTGGAACGTGATCGTGGCCATGGTCACGCTTTCGCGCTGGACGCGCAGGCCCTCCTTGGCCTCGATCGCCTGGTGCAGGCCCTCGCTCCAGCGCCTGCCCGGCATCTGGCGGCCCGTGAACTCGTCGACGATGACGATCTCGTTGTCCTTGACGATGTAGTCGCGGTCGCGCTTGTACAGCGCATGGGCTCGCAGGGCCTGCTCGAAGTGGCGGGCGAAGCGCGGGTCGGCGTCGTAGATGTTGTCGACCCCGAGCAGCTTCTCGATCTTGTCGACGCCCTCCTCGCTCGGCGACACGGCCTTGTCCTTGAGGTCGATGAAGTAGTCGCCGTCCTCGGGATCGCCCTTCACCCAGTCCTCGCGCCGCTCACGGAGGCGGGGCACGAGTCGCGCGAAGGTGTAGTACAGGTCACCCGACTCCTCCGCCTGGCCGCTGATGATGAGCGGCGTCCGGGCCTCGTCGATCAGGATGTTGTCGACCTCGTCCACGATCCCGAAGAAGCGCTCGCGCTGGGTCCTCGACTCCAGGTCCGTGACCATGTTGTCGCGCAGGTAGTCGAACCCGAACTCGTTGTTGGTGCCGTACGTCACGTCGGCGGCGTAGGCCTCGCGACGCGTGACGGGCTTGAGGTTGATGAGCCGTTCGTCGTTCGTGGGATAGCCGGGCTCGAAGACGTACGACGCGGCCCCGGCATCCGACTGGTGGCCCAGGATCATGCCGACGCTCACGCCGAGAAAGTGGAAGATGGGCCCCATCCACTGCGGGTCGCGGCGGGCCAGGTAGTCGTTGACGGTCACGACGTGGACGCCCTTGCCGGCGATCGCGTTGAGGATTGCCGCCAGCGGCGCGACGAGGGTCTTGCCCTCGCCGGTGCGCATCTCCGCGATCCTGCCCTGGTGGAGCACGACGGCACCGATGAGCTGTTCGTCGAAGTGGCGCATCCCAAGGGTCCGAACCATGGCCTCGCGGGCCATCGCGAACACGTCCGGCAGGATGTCGTCGAGTCCGTCCCGGATCGCCTGGTTCTCGCGCCGCCTGCGCAGCTTGACCAGCTCCCGCCGACGCTCCAGGTCCGGGTGGTGGAGCTCGTCGTCGGACGGCTCCTCGCGCAGGACGGTCGCGCGGAACTCGTCCCGAATGGCCGTGAACTGCTCGCGGATCTCCGTGTCGCTCAGGGCCTTGATCTCTTCCTCGAGATCGTTGGCCTCGTCGACGAACGGTTGGATCCGCTTCAGCTCACGGTCGTTCGAATCGACGAACCGGGAAAGAAAGCCAAGCATGGGCGGTGAAGTATAGGTGGCAGTCCCCGCGAGCGATCCGCCCTCGGGCTCGGCGGATCCGGCGAATCAGGCGGGGAACTGCCA
>JANNUK010000415.1:0-1792 GCA_031395155.1 Chloroflexota bacterium
CCACGCCCACCTTCGCGAGCGCTTCGTCGAGGAGATCTTTCCGGTCCTGACGCCCCTTGCGGTCGACCCGGGGCATCCGTTTCCGTACATCTCCACCCTCAGTCTGTCGATTGCCGTCGGGCTTCGGGATCCCGTGGACGGAGAGCGCCGTTTCGCCCGGGTCAAGGTGCCACCCGTCCTGCCCCGGTTCCTGGAGCTCGACGACCACCGGTTCGTGCTCATCGACCAGGTCATCGAGGCCAATCTCGACATGCTCTTCTCGGGCATGGAGATCGTCGACCACCACCTGTTCCGGGTGACCCGCAACGCCGACCTGGCGATCGAGGAGGACGAGGCCGACGACCTGCTCCTCGCAATCGAGGAGGAACTTCGCCGGCGCCGATTCGGCGAAGCCGTCCGCCTCGAGGTCGAGCGATCGATGCCCGCGGCCACGCGCGACATCCTGCTCCGCGGGATCGGCCTCAGCTTGGAAGACTGCTTCGAGGTCCGGGGCATGCTCGACCTGACCGGCCTTGCCCAGATCGCCGACCTGGACCGGCCACACCTCAAGGCGCCGCCGTGGCTGCCGGTCACGCCTGTGCGCCTCATGCCGCCGGACGAGGACGAGCCGGTCGACGTGTTCGCGGCCATCCGTGGCGGCGACATCCTGCTCCATCATCCGTACGAGAGCTTCGCCGCATCGGTCGAACGGTTCATCGCCCAGGCGGCCGACGACCCGGACGTCCTCACGATCAAGCAGACGCTGTATCGCACGTCGGGCGACTCGCCGATCGTGCGGTCGCTCATCCGCGCGGCGGAGCGCGGCAAGCAGGTCGTGGTCATGGTCGAGATCAAGGCGCGCTTCGACGAAGAGGCGAACATCGTCTGGGCGCGCAAGCTCGAGCAGGCCGGGGCGCACGTCGTGTACGGCCTGGTGGGACTCAAGACGCACTCCAAGACGGCGCTCGTGGTGCGCCGCGAGGGCGCCGGGCTGCGCCGCTATGTCCACATCGGAACCGGCAACTACAACTCCCGGACCGCCCGGCAGTATGTCGATCTCGGGCTGCTGTCCTGCCGGCGCGAACTCGGCGCGGACGTGACCGACCTGTTCAACGTGCTGACCGGCCTGTCGCGCCAGACCGAGTACCGCCGCCTGATCGTGGCGCCCCACGGCGTTCGCCGGCGGTTCCTCGAGCTGGTCGATCGCGAGATCGGGCACGCCTCCGCAGGTCGGCCGGCGCGCATCGTGCTCCAGCTCAACGCCCTGGTCGATGGCCCCAGCATCGAGGCGCTCTATCGCGCCTCCCAATCCGGCGTCGAGGTCGACCTCATCGTGCGCAGCGCCTGCTCGCTCGTCCCCGGCATCCCGGGGCAGTCCGACCGCATCCGCGTCCGCTCGATCGTGGGCCACTTCCTCGAGCACGCCCGGATCTGGGGGTTCGGCAACGGCGGGATGGCCGAGTGGTACATCGGTTCGGCCGACCTCATGGATCGCAACCTGGACCGACGGGTCGAGGCAATTGTCCCGATCGAGGACGGCGAGGCGAAGGTGCGGATCTCCGAGATCGTCGACATCCTGCTTGCCGACGATCGACGTGCGTGGGCGATGGACCGCCGGGGCAGCTGGTCGAGGGTCGAGGACGCGCTCGGGCGGCCGGGCACAATCGACACCCATCGCCGCCTGATGGAGCGAGCACTCGCCTCGGGCAGTGCCAGCCCGCTTCGACCGCACGCCGGTTCCGGATCGCTGGATCCGCGCGCGTGATCGGACGAGACCAGGTCGAGGTCGAGCTCAAGTTTCGCCTGGCGAGCG
>JANNUK010000462.1:0-2128 GCA_031395155.1 Chloroflexota bacterium
AGTTACGCGCTCTTTCCGCACCTGTCGATCTTCGAGAACGTCGCCTTCGGGCTTCGGCGCAAGGGCCTCAAGACGTCCGAGATCGCGGGGCGGGTCACCGAGATGCTCGAGCTGGTCGAGCTGCCCGGGTTCGAGAAGCGCAAGCCCGGCCAGATCTCCGGTGGACAGGCCCAGCGGGTTGCCCTGGCGCGTGCGCTCATCAACCGGCCCGCAGTCCTCCTCCTTGACGAGCCGCTCGGAGCCCTCGACCTGAAGCTCCGCAAGCAGATGCAGGTGGAGCTCAAACGCATCCAGCAGGAGGTTGGGATCACCTTCATCTACGTGACCCATGACCAGGAGGAGGCGATGACGATGTCCGATCGGATCGCCGTCATGAACAACGGTCGCTACGAACAACTCGGCGATCCCGAGAGCCTGTATGAGCGGCCTGAGACTCGGTTCGTGGCTGGGTTCCTCGGCGTCAGCAACCTCCTCCCGGCCACGGTCGTCGGGACCGACGGCGACTATGCCGCGTGCCGTCTGGCAAACGATCAGACGGTCCGGGTCCCTGCGGCGCTGACCCGGGGGGCGCAGCGCGTCGATGTGGGGATTCGACCCGAAAAGATTCGACTCAGTGCCATGGGTGAAAGCAACGGCGGGCAGGAGAATCGGATGTCGGGCACCATCCGTGATGCGTCGTACATCGGCGTGAGCACGCAATACATCGTCGAGGCGCGGGGCGGGACCCGCGTCACCGTCTACGAGCAGAACGTCGAACGCGCGACCCGGGACGAGCTCTGGCAGGTCGGCACCGACGTCGACCTGACCTGGCTACCGGATCATTCGTTCGTCGTCGAAGCGGCCAAGCCCGGGGAATGAGAGGAGCACCATGAGCGATCGAGCCATTGGATTGGGCCATACGGGCCTCACCCGACGGACGTTTCTCCGGGGATCCGCACTGGCCGGCGCCGGAGCGTTCATCGCGGCCTGTGCCGGTGGCGCGACGCCGGCGCCCGCCACCAATGCGGCGCCTACACCAAAGACGGTGACCGGTCCGCTCAAGTTCGCGAACTGGACGGCGTATATCGACCTGGCTGGGGCCGCAGGCGAAGAGGGCGCGTACGAGCCGGGCTCGTCACCGACCCTCGAGGCCTTCAAGAGCGAGTACAGCGTCGAAATCGACTATGAGGAGAAGATCGACGGGAACAGCTCGTTCGTCGAGACGATCAAGCCCGCGTTCGTGGGCGGCCTCGCAACGGGCTGGGACCTGATCGTCCTGACCGACTGGATGGCGTCCAAGCTCGTCGACAGCGGCTGGACCGAGAAGATCGACCAGGACAACGTTCCGAATTGCACAGCCAACCTGCGCGACGCGCTGCGCAACGCCGCCTGGGACCCGAACAACGACTACCACTACCCGTGGCAGTCGGGCATGACCGGGATCGGCTACAACGCCACGGCCTTCAGCGACAACAACCTGGCCGCGCCGACCAAGCTGGCTGACCTATGGAACGTCCCGGCGGACAAGCTGACGTTCCTCGACGAGGCGCGCGACACGTTCGGGCTGACGCTGCTCAAGCTCGGGATCGAGCCGGATCCGGCCACGGTCACCGTCGAAGACCTGCAGAAGGTCGCGGACGACATCCAGCCGCTCGTCGATGGCGGGCTCCGCTTCGCGGGCAACTCCTATCTCCAGGACTTCGGCCAGAAGAAGGTGTGGGCGGCCTACGTCTGGTCGGGCGACCTCGCGTCGTCGGCCGGCGAGGACGACTTCTTCGTGTTCCCCGAGGAGGGCACGATGATCTGGACCGACGACATGCTCATCCCCAAGGGCGCCGCCAACAAGTACACCGCCGAACTGATGATGAACTACGTCTACGACGTGGCGATCGCGGCGCAGATCGCCGCCTACGTCTACTACGTGTCGCCGGTCAAGGACACCGCCGCGGCGATCCTGGAGCTCGATCCTGATGCGGCCACCAACGAGTTGCTGTTCCCGGGTGACGAGATCGTCGCCAAGCAGCGCAACTTCCAGTCGCTCTCGACGGAGCTCGAGGACAAGATGAACGAGCTCTTCGCGACGCTATCCGGCCTGTAGGCGACCGAGGGGGTCGAACGGATGGCCACCGTCACTGGCGCAGCACCCAGG
>JANNUK010000463.1:0-2711 GCA_031395155.1 Chloroflexota bacterium
GCTGGGGGTAGCCCATCCGGAGCCGGATCATGAACCGGTCGAGCTGCGCTTCGGGCAGCGCGAATGTCCCCTCGTACTCGATTGGATTCTGCGTGGCGATCACGATGAACGGATCCGGCATTCGATAGGTCGTCCCGTCGACCGTCGATTGGTGCTCCTCCATGCACTCGAGCAGTGCCGACTGCGTCTTCGGGGTCGCCCGGTTGATCTCATCGGCGAGGACGACCTGGCTCATGATCGGGCCGGGCCGGAACTCGAACTCACGGGTCTTCTGGTTGTAGATCGACAGCCCGGTGACGTCCGACGGCAGCAGGTCCGGCGTGAACTGGATCCGCCGGAACGAGCAACCGAGGCTGCGGGCGATCGCCTTGGCCAGGACCGTCTTGCCTGTGCCCGGCACGTCCTCGATGAGGAGGTGACCGCGGCACAGGAGGGCCACCAGCGCCAGGCGGACCTCGTGATGCTTGCCGACGATCACCCGCTCGACATTGGCCAGAACGCGGTCACCGGCTTCCTGGATCTTCGACATCGGCCTCACCTATGGGGGGACGAGCGCCCCCGCACCGATCGGGGACTCCTCACGACCGGTTTGACGCGTGACGGTACATCCCGGTGGCGTCAGATACTAGTACGACCCGTCGGATCGTTCGGTTCGCCGTCCCGGCACTGGCACCCAGGGGCGAGAAGGCGATCGAGTCGGCCACCCGGAGGGTGGCTCGCAATGACGCCAGGTCGCCATGGAGGTCCGCGGATACCGTTCGTCCGCGATCGCGGACATCGCTCAGACCGCGGCCGGATCGCGGGCGGCCAACCCCTCCAGCTCGGTCGCCTTGCGGGTCGCTCCCCAGGCCCGGTAGTGCGCCGCAGCCTCGGCGAAGAGAGCCCGGGCCGCGGACGGGTCGGACCGTCCGATCGCCTGGCCGCGGCGCTCCGCCGCGAGCGCCGCCCACTGCGTGAACCCGTGGGCGGTCGCCGAGGCAATCGCCTCAACAAAGGCGGCGTCGGCGGCCGCAAGGTCGCCTTCGGCCGCGGCCAGCTCGCCCCGGACGAGCCGGGCCTTGGGCTCGAAGTTCGGCGCACAGCCAGCCGCCCACGCCTCGAGCTGGCCGAGCCCCCCGCGGACGCCATCGAGCGCCTCGGTCCGGGCCGCCGCCTCGGTCGGCAACGTGGCCAGCCGCGCCAGGGCCCTGAGGACGGCGAGTTCGCCCTGGCCGGGCTGACCGGCAAAGGACGGGAGGAGGGCGTCCGCCCGCTCTGCCCACGTGCAGGCCTCGACCGCGTCGCCGGCCAGATAGGACAGCCGGAGCTTGGCGATGAAGTAGTAGGCCGTCTGGTTGAAGTTGCTCGTCGTGGCCATCGCCGCGAGATCCTGCTCGTCGAAACCGTCGTCCGAGAGCGACGTCAACTCGGCCGTCCGGCCGGCCAGCGCCTTCGCCATCTGGGCTTCCAGTCGGCAGTGGAACGCGGCCGTGGAGCTCCGCGCTCCGATCCGCTCAAGATCGGCCTCGCCCGCCGCAAAGGGTTACAAGGAGCGCCGCGTCCTTGCGCCGGGCGAGACGCTCGCGGGGCTGATGGCCGAGGCGGGCGCGAAGGCGCTCGATTCGGCCGGTCGGACGGCTGCTGACATCGACCTCGTCCTCGGCTACGCCAGCTTCGGGCAGTGGGCGATGCCGAATGATCTGGTCACGGTGACGGCTAGGCTCGGGATCCAGCCGACCGCGATGATCGTGCCGATCAACAGCGAGTACGCGAACTTCCAGCACGGGCTTCTGATGGCCGACGCACTCCTTTCGACGGGCCGGGCCAGGACCGCCCTGATCGTGGTAGGCGCGGACTGGACGCGGTTCGTCGACTACCACACGCCCCCGTCGATCAGTGCCGGCGACGGGGCCGGCGCGGCCGTCATGGCGATGAACGACGACCCGAAGCTCTGGCGGATCCGGGACGTCGCCGTCGCGGCCCAACGGCACTACCTGGGTGGGATGTACGTCGTCGGCGACGAGACGATGCCGCCAGTTGTACCGCCGACCTTCGGCGCGCCGGTCTTCCACCTGACCGAGCTGGGGATCGAGGGCTTTGAGGCCTTTGGCGTCCCGGTCCCGCCGGCGCTCGTGGAGGAGGTCCTCGCTCGGAACGACCTGGCGCCGTCGGACATCGCGTTCGTCGGCCACCAGACCTCCGCCGTCCTCAACAATGCGTGGCAGCAGGCGCTGAAGCCGGGTGTCTTCGTCCAGACCCTCGAGACGCTCGCCAACATGACGGCGGCCAGCGTCCCGGTGAACTTCGACCGCTGCGCGGCCGAGATCACGGGCGACCACGTAGCCCTCGTCGGGCTCGGCCCGGAGCCATCCTGCACGGTCGTCCTCCTGGAGCGCGGGGCCGGCGTCTAAGAGGAAGGCCGACGCGGGGCGGCGCCCGCGGCCCGGGCCACAGCTGTGCACCAACCTTGACGCTGCGATCGATCGAGAGTGGCTCGTCACGAACGGGCTGGGCGGCTACGCGTCGGGACCGTCGCCGGGGTGGCGACGCGGCGTGAGGCCGGCGGCCCACAGCGTCATCACGCTGCCGATCGCGCCCATCATGGCAAGGAACCCCTCGCCTCCCACCCAGGCCGCCACCGCGATTCCGCCGAACAGTGTCGCGATAACGACGGCAACGAACGCCATCCCGATCCGCTCGATGAGCGGACGGCGCCGTCCGCGGTCGCCGTC
>JANNUK010000483.1:0-5342 GCA_031395155.1 Chloroflexota bacterium
CACACTTCTTGATACGTCCGGCCATCGCCCATCACCCCGACGGTGCGCACGGGCAGCAACACGGCGAATGCCTGCGCGGTTCCATTCCGTAATAACCCCGCTGCGCCGAGTTCATCAGTCGTGATCTGATCTACATGGCAGCCGACAGCGGCCGCATGTCGGGCTTCGTGCAGCGCCTCATGCCGCCGGGTTACGAGGCCGAGGCGACCCTCCTTCGCAAGAGCGTCGCCGCATCGTTCAGCGGGTTCCTGCGGGGCCAGGCCACCATGGGCCTCACCTATGCGCTCGTGGCGGCGCTCGCCAGCGTCGTCCTCGGGCTCGAGTTCGCGCCGGTGACGATCGCCGCGGCGGGCGTCCTGATGGCCATCCCCTTCTTCGGACCATTCGTGGCCTGGAGACCGCCGGTGCTGGTGGCGTTCGTGTTCAAGCCCGACGTTGCCCTGCCAGCGCTCGCGATCATGGCCGTCGGGTGGGTGCTCGTGATGAACGTGCTCCAGCCGCGCCTCATGGAGCGCGCGGTCGGCATCCACCCGGTCGCGGTGCTCGCCTCGGTCCTCGTCGGGTTCAAGGTCGCCGGCGTCCCCGGGGCGATCTTCGGGATCCCGATCGCCGCGGTGGCCTCGGCGTTCTTCTTCCACTGGTTCAGCCGGAACAACGACCGCGGGACCGTTGCCGAGCGGGCCGCACTCCTGATCGCGGAGCGCGAGGGCCGGCCGGTGCGCGTGCCGCGCGAACCCGTTGCCGGGTTGGAAGACGACGTGGCCGAACGTCCCGACACAGGGGGCTGACGATGGCCGGATCGGACGACGTGGGCGACGACCGGCCGGAGCAGGAGGCCGCCCGACCCGACATGACCCGGGAGCGTGCCCGCACGGAACGGCGTGACGTGGACCTGGAGCGGGGCGAGCCGCTGGCCGGTGGCGCCGACGACAGTTCGGCGCCTCGCCGCGAGACGCGCCATCAGCACCCCGCGGCACATGGATCGCGAACCGGCCGACCGCGAATCCTCATCACCAACGACGACGGCGTCGAATCCCGGGGGATCCTCGCGCTCAAGATCGCGCTCGAGAAGATCGGCGACACCACGGTCGTCGCCCCCGACACCAACCAGAGCGCGGTCGGCCACACCAAGACCCTCATGCGGCCCCTGCGCGTCCGCGAACGCGTCCTGGCCGACGGATCGACGGCCTGGTCGGTCGACGGCTCCCCCACCGATGCGGTGAGCATCGCCTTCCTGGGGCATTTCGGTCACGGCTTCGATCTGGTCGCCTCGGGCATCAACTACGGGGCGAATCTCGGCGACGACATCACCTACTCGGGCACGGTGAGTGCGGCGATGGAGGCGGTGATCAACGACTGTCCGGCGTTCGCGATCTCGCAGGAATACATCGAGCACCCGGACTTCACGCTCGCTGCCCTGGCCGCCGAGACGGTGGCGCGCAACATCCTCGAGTACGGGCTCGGCCACGGGGAGTTGATCAACGTCAACGTCCCCGCCGTCACACCCGAGGAGTGCGCCGGTTTCGAGGTGACCCGGCTCGGCAAGCGGGTCTACTCGGACGAGCTCCTGGAGCGGAAGGACCCTCGGGGCATCCCGTATTTCTGGATCGGCGGACCGCCGCCGTCCGGACTGGCCGTGCCGGGCACAGACTTCCACGCCGTCATCAATCGGCGCATCGCGATCACCCCGATTCACCTCGATCTGACCGGCCGACGGCTGCTGAAGCGCATGCGGACCTGGGAGTGGCACATCCCGGACCCGACCGCGGACGCCGGCGAACCCGGAGCCGAGCGCGGCTGATCGCCCAGATCGCGGGCAATCCCCTGGTCCAAACGACGCAGGACGTCCGGGCCAGGGACCGGCGTGGGCGAACGCGCGAGCCTGCCACACATGCCTCGACTTACCAAGAGCGCGTTTCGCGACCTCGCCATCTGGATGATCGGCCTCGGCTTGATGATCGGGCTCACTTTCCCGCCGTTCACACTCGTGCTCGGCCTGCCGGCCGCGAGCGTGCTGACCGTCCCTTTCTTCCTCGCCTGCCTCAGCGCGGGCCTGATGGTCGGCGGGATCAACTACGCCCTGGCTCGATTCGTCGTCGGCAGCCGGGTCCGCCAACTCGCGGCCCGCATGGTGAAGGTACGCACGGCCCTTCAGACGGCGACCTACTCCGGTGATTGTTCGACATGCACCCCGGAGCAATGCCTCATCGACGTCGACTCGACCGACGAATTCGGCGAGTCCGCGTCGTCGTTCAACGAGCTCGTCCTGGCGCTGGCCAGCTCGAATCAGGTCGAAGAGCACGTCCGCGCCCTGTCGGCGACCCTGTCGGCCCATCTTGAAGTCGGTGCGACCAGCCAGCACGCCCTGCGCCACCTCATGGACCTGACCGGGGTCAGTGCCGGGGCGCTCCTCATCGAATCCGACGGGACGTTCTCCGTTGCCGCGTCCGTCGCAGTGGATCACCCGGAGCGGCTCACCCTGGCGTCCCCGATCCTCGAATCGCTTCGGTCAGATGCCGTCGTCCGGCTCGAGGCACCGGCCGACATCGCGATCGACGCCGCCGTCGCGCTGTTTCCGGCGCGCTCCGTTCTCGTCGTCCCGCTCGCTTTCAAGAGCGTTCCGGTCGGCGTCCTCGTGCTCGCCCATACCTCGGTGATCGACACCGAGACCGAGCGCCTCGTGCGCCTGGTTCGGCCGATCCTCTCGGTCGCCCTGAACAACGCCCTGGCCCACGAGCGCATCCAGCGACTGGCGACGATCGACGGGCTGACCGGGACGTACAACCGCCGATTCGGGCTGACCCGCCTCCGCGAGGAGTACAAGCGGGCGATTCGCGCCGAGATGCCGCTGTCCGTCGCGATGTTCGACATCGACAATTTCAAGGCGGTCAACGACACGTACGGCCACGTCGTGGGCGATCGCGTCCTGGCCGCCGTGGCCGGCGCCGCCCGGCGCATCCTGCGCGAGGGCGACGTCCTCATCCGCTATGGCGGCGAGGAATTCATGATCCTGCTCGTGGGGGCATCGGCCGAAGACGGCGCCACGATCAGCGAGCGTCTTCGACGCTCGGTCGCCGAGACCACCGTCATCGACGGCGACCAGAAGGTCGGGGTCACCGTCAGCATCGGGGATCGCCGCGATGCCCGGCGACGACATCGACAGCGAGCAGGACCTGGTCGAGCAGGCCGACGCCGCGCTCTACGCGGCGAAGGATCGCGGCCGCGACCGCGTGGTCGTCGCCTAGCTCGCTCGGCTGACCCGCTCAGCGAGCCCGTCGCGCCGATCGTCGGCGCAGGTCGCCGACGATCTCACGCGCTGCGTTCTGTCCCGGCCCGCCGGTGATCCCGCCGCCGGGGTGGGCGCCGGACCCGCAGAGATACAGGCTCTCGAGCGCCACCCGATACCGGGCGTGACCCAGGAGCGGTCGCCACAGGAAGAACTGATCGAGGCCGGGCTCCCCGTGGAGCGGGTGTCCGCCCGTCAGCCCGTAGTCCCGTTCGAGATCCAGCGGCGTCAGCACCTGCCGCGCCCGGATCATCCCGCCGATCCCGGGGGCCACGTCCTCCAGCCGCGCCACGACGCGATCCCCGAGCGCCTCGCGCGAACCGTCCCAATCGCCCTGGCGAAGGTGGTATGGAGCGTACTGGGCGATCACGCTCATGACCTGGGTTCCCGGGGCCGCCCCGTCCACCAGCGAGGGGTCTGCCAGCGAGGGGATCGTCGCCTCGAGAACGGGCTCGTCGCTCATTCGCCCGTACTTGCTCGCGTCGAAGGCGCGCTCCATCGCATCGATGCCGGGCGCGACGAGGATCCGTCCGCGCAGCAGGCGTGCCGCGTCCTCGCCGGCGGCGGGGAAGGTCGGTGTGCCGTCAAGGACCAGGTTCACCTTGGCGACCACGCCGGGCGTCCGGTAGTTGCCCGCCCGCCAGGCGAGGCTGGGCCCCAGGGCCACCGGGTCCACGAGATCCACGAGGGTCCGCTTGGGTTCCAACCCCGACACCACGGCGCGCGCGGCAATCTCCTCGCCGGACGACAGCACGACGCCGGTCGCCCGCCCATCGCGGGACGAGATCGAGACGACCTCGGCGTCGGTCCGGATCTCGCCACCGGCGGCTCGCACCGCACCGGACAGCGCGTCGGCGAGTTTGCCCGGACCGCCGCGGGCGAAGACCGTCTCCCCTGCAGCGCCGCCGTCGTTGCCGGCCGAGTCCATGAGCAGGACCGCGGCGCTGCCGGCCGACCACGGCCCCATCGCGCAGTAGCGGACCCCGCGCCACGCCACGGCGGCGCGAACCGCGTCGGCGGCGAACGCCTCGGCCACGAGATCGGCGACGGCCATCGGCAGGATGCGGGTGAGCGTCCGCGTTCCGGCCGTTCCGAGGCCCCGGAACGACCGGCCCAGACGCAACCCGGTGAGGGCGTCGTTGAGGCCGGGCGCATCGATGTCCGGCGGCGCCATTCGCCCGAGTTCGGCGAGGAACCGACCGATCGAGCGAACGAGGGCGTCGAACCGGAGGAATCCGTCGCCATCTGCGGTCGAGCCCGCGCGCAATCCCTCGGCGGTGTGCGCCGGGTCCGACCACAGCGTCACCGCCGACCCGTCCGGCGACGGCACGAAGGCGCGCACGTCGGGCCCGATGAGCGAGAGGCCGTGGCTCTTGAGGGCCAGCTCCTCGACGACCGAGCGGCGCAGGCGGCCGACCGTGTGCGCCACTGTCGGGACAAGGGCGCCCGGAGCCAGCTCGGACGTGTCGGCCGCGCCGCCGATCCGCTCTCGACGCTCCAGCACGAGGACCCGCAGACCGGCCTTCCCGAGGTAGGCGGCCGTGACCAGCGCGTTGTGGCCGCCGCCGACCACTACCGCATCCCAGCCGCGCAGGCCCTTCGCTGCGGCCACGCTCAGGCCACCTTCCGGCCCTTGGCGCGCAGGACCTCCATGGCCGCCAGCCGGCCGTTCGCGCCCATGATCCCGCCGCCCGGATGCGTGGCCGAGCCGCACAGCCAGAGTCCGCGAACTGGCGTCTGGAAGCGCGCGTAGCCGGGCACGGGACGATTGAAGAAGAGCTGCTCCAAGCTCAGTTCGCCCTGGAAGATGTTGCCCTCCGTGAGACCCGTGGTGCGCTCGATGTCGAGCGGGGTCTGCACGTTGCGGTGGAGGATGATCTCGCGGATGTTCGGCGCGAATTCGGCGATCCGATCGATCACGGCGTCGCCGAAGGCCTCGCGGTTGTCGTCCCACGAGCCCAGCCCCGGGGCCAGGTTATACGGCGCGTACTGGACGAAGCAGCTGATGACGTGCTTGCCGGGCGGCGCCATCGATGGGTCCACCAGGGTCGGAATG
>JANNUK010000507.1:0-2211 GCA_031395155.1 Chloroflexota bacterium
CACGGACGCGCCCTCGTGCGGCGGATAGGCCTCGGGCGGCGACAGGGGGAAGGAGAGGACGTCAGTCGGGCCGGCGACGCCGAGATGATCCTGGTTGAGTGCAGCCAGCTCCGCGTCCCCGGAGAGCGTCAGCCCGATCGATGCCGGCCGGGTCGCCCCCGAACGATCGAGCGCGGAGCCGATCAGGCGGGCCAGGCCGCCGGCCGTGGCACCGCGCGGGAGGGGCGCTGCCTCGGATCGCACCGTGACGTCGACCCGCCACGGCCCCAGGTAGATGGAACGGTCGGCCGTCACTCCGAGCGGTCGGGCCGATCCGGTCGGCCGCCCGTGGGCCACGCCGCCGGCCGTCCGCCGTTGGGTGAACCTCTGTTGTCGAACGTTCCGGGATCCGGCGGCACCGAGGTTCTGCCGCCGCCACCCGTCGCGGCTCGTGCCGCCTCCCGACGGGCCTCGAGCTCGACGACCTTGTTCTGCGGGTACGCGACCCTGGTGTGATACATCCCGAGCAGCTGCTGGACAAAGGCCTCGCGAACCTTTTCGACGTCGCGCAGCGTCAGGTCGCACTCGTCGAACTGGCCGTCGTCCATCCGCTCCGAGATGATCCGCCCGACCATCGCCCGGATGGCCGGCTCGTCGCGCGACGAGAGCGAGCGGACCGATGCCTCCACGCCGTCGGCGAGCATGATCAGGGCGGCTTCGCGCGACTGCGGCTTCGGCCCCGCGTGGCGATACCGGCGTGGCTCGACGGCTGCGGCGGCTTTCTTGCCCCGCTCGGTCGAGGGCCCGCCGTGCGCTTCGGCCGCCTGCTCCTTCGCCCGTGCCAGGAAATAACTCATCGCGGCCGTCCCGTGATGCTGCGGGATGAAGGCGATGAGCGCCTTCGGCAGCCGCGCCCTATAGGCGAGATCGATCCCGTCGCCGATGTGCTGGGTGAGCAACTGCGCGGAGACCTCCGGCGCGAGCTCATCGTGAATGTTGTCGCCACCCGCCTGGTTCTCGATGAAGGCCAAGGGGTTGGCCAGCTTGCCGATGTCGTGGTAGTAGGCCGCGACGCGGGCGACGAGTGGGTCGGCGCCGATTGCCTCCGCCGCCCGCTCGGCGAGATTGCCGACCATGATCGAGTGGTGGTAGGTCCCCGGCGTCTCGACGAGGAGACGGCGCAGGAGCGGTTGCGACGGACTGGCCAGCTCGAGGAGCTGGAAGACCGTGAGGATCCCGAACAGGTTGCCGAGGACGGCGAAGCTGCCGACCGCGGCGATGGCCGCGCCTCCAGCCGACAGCGCGGCGGCGCCGACGAGCTGGACGATCCCGGTGACGTCGCGCTCGCCGAGCAGGGCGAACGTCGCGATGACCGCGACCTGGACGACGAACACCGCCACGCCGGCCTGCAGGAACACCTGGAGCCGATCTCCGCGACGGATCGCGAGGATTCCGGCGAAGCCGCCGAGAAAGACGTAGGTCGTCAGTTCCAGCGAGTTCGGATTGATGATCCCCGCCAGCAGGGCGAGCACCACGAGCACCACGGTCGCGGCTCCCGTGTCGAGCAGGATCGCCATGAGGATCCCGATGGCCGCGAGTGGCAGCACGAACGGCAGGGCCGCCCGACCGGCGGTCAGCTTCAGCGCAAACGCGGCGAAGATGAGCAGGACGCCGACCAGCACGAGCACGTTGTTCCGATGCCAGAACTCGCGGCGGAACCGCCACATCCAGGCGAGGAGCGCCCCGATGAGGAGCGTGGCGAGGACCGCCCAACCGCCGAACCGGGCAAAGTCGGGGACGGCATCGGCCAGGCCCGTCGCCCCGATCCTTTCAGCATCGACGGGCGTGACCCTCGAGCCGGCACGAACGATCACCTCGCCGGCGACCATCGTCGCGGTAACCGGCGGGACATCGGCCGCCGCACGATCTCGCGCCTGCGCTGTGAGGTCCTCGCTGAACGAGCTGTTGGGGGCGACGAACGGCGCGATGAGTTCCGTGGCGAGCATCCGTTCGGCCTCGACGAGGCCGCCGGCCATCTGGGCTCCGAGCCTCGCCCGAGTCTCCGCGACCGCGGTGTCGCGCAGTTCGGTTCGCTCCGTGGCATCGAGCACCCGGCGGGCCTCGGTGCGAACCACCGGCCAACGCGATGGCTCGAGGCCGCGCAGCGAAGCGCGTGCCTCGTCGCTGAGCGCCGGCAGGGCCGAGTCGATGAGCCCGAGCCGCTCCTCGACC
>JANNUK010000508.1:0-3573 GCA_031395155.1 Chloroflexota bacterium
GGCCACGAGAGCGGGTGGCGCTGGCGGCTCGGGGTCAACGCAGCGGGTGGCGTCCTCACCGCGATCGTCCTCGGCATCGTCGTCTTCGAGAAGTTCGCCGACGGTGCGTATCTCGTGGTGATCCTCGTCCCGCTCCTTGTCGGAATGATGCTGTTCGTAAGCCGGCAATATGGCAAGTCGCGGCGCCAGCTTGCGGTCGATCCGGCGCTTGTCGTATCGGCGCCGAAACGCGAGGAGCGGGTCGTCGTGCCGATCCACGGCGTCGACCGGGCCACGATCCAGGCCGTCAACGTCGGCCGATCGATCGGCTACGACGTCCGGGCGGTTCACATCTCGGACGATCCGACGGAAGCGGCGCTGGTGCGAGCGGCGTTCGAGCGCCAGATCCCGGGCGTCCCACTCGTCGTCGTCGACTCACCCTACCGGGCCCGGGCCGGGCCGCTACTCGCCTACCTCGACGTGCTCGATGCGGCCTGGCCACCCGGCAAGCTCGAGCCGATCACGTTCGTGGTCGTCCCGGAATACGTCGCACGCAGCTGGTGGGAGCGACTCCTCTACAACCAGTCGGCGAAGCGCCTCCGAGCCGCGTTGCTCGGACGGACACACACCGTCATCGTCAACGTCCCGTACCGGCGCGAAGAGCACGACGCCGAGGGTCCGCCGGGCCGTTCGGAGACCGACGACGAGGTCACGGCCATCACCGTCAAGTAACGGCCACTGGCGGCCGCAAACTGGACTCGGGACCGGCTGACCGCACCCGAGGCGCAGCAAACGGCCGGCGGGATTGAGCTCGCGTGAGGCCCGAAGGCGTCGCCCGCCGACGGATCGATCAGGCTCATTTCCGCCGCATCCGGCGTCCGCCACCTACGGCCGGAGCCTCGTTCAGGTCGTCTTGTCGTTTTCGCCGTTGCCGTGGTTAAGCCAGGATGCGACCGGGCGCAGCGCGGGGATCGCCTGAAGCAGCCCCGTCGAGTTCGAGCGCGGAACGAGCGCCGGAGTCGCTGTGACCGGCGTGCCCGACACGTCGATGGATCGCGGCGCTGCCGCGTCCTCACTCGCGCCGACCGTCTCACCGCCCGCGTCCACGGCCCCGACGGATTCGCCCTCGTTCGGCTGGGATGTCTTCTCGAATGACCACGGGTCCTGCACCTCGGCGCTGCTCGAGGGATCCATCACCCCGATCAGCTGCTGTTCCCCTGCGTCCGAGGACGCCTCCGCGGCATCCAGCGACTCCTGCTCCTCGCTTGACGGTCGCGGCCCCATGATCGATCCGGCGGCCGCCGCGCGTGCCCGTGCAGCCGCCGTGACATCCTCGAACTCGGGGAGCTGGGGAGCGTCCTGGGCAAGCCGAGCGATGACGGTCACGTCCGTCTCCGCGCGGAGTCGCGTGAAGAATGTGGCAAGATCGGCCCGGTAGTCGGCGACGGCGGCCTCGATAGCCCCGATCTCCCATCCGATCTCCGTGTCGAACCGGTCGAGCAACGCTTTGAGCTCGCGGCTGCGCGCCTGGTTGCGACGCTCTCGCTCGGTGTGGATCCGCTCGATCTCGCTCTCCGACCAGTCGTGGATCGCGGCGACGTCGCGGTTAGCCTGATCGCGCGCGGCTTCTGCCTCGGAGACCCCGCGCTCCCTGATCTCGTCGACCTGGGCGGAACGAAGCCGATCGACGCCCTCGAGCGCCCGCTCATGCCGAACTTCGGCCGCGTCGTGCATCGCACGGGCGAGATCGATGAGGAGCGCGGCCTGGTCATCGGGCTGCGCCGGATCCTCGACGCTCATGATCTCGGTGCCATCCTCGACCGGTTCGGCGTCGGCGTTCGCATCGGCGACCGGCGGCTCAGCCTCGGCGATCGCGGTCGGCGCCTCGTTGGTGCTGCTGTTCGATCCGGTCTGTGCGTCGAACTCGGCCATCGATCCGCTCCCCTTCCCGGTCCTGCGCTTGGAGGCCTCCACCTCGATCCCCTGTTGAGGGTCATCGATGGTACGCCTTCGGCTGGACCAAACACAATGGGGTTTCGAACGATGCGTCGACCGCCGTGTCCTACGACATCAGCGGCTAGTAACGGCGACGAGGGGTCGTTTCGTCCTTCTTGGGCTTGGGCTCATGCCCGGGACGAGGAGGTCGCGGGGCGGTTCCGGGCGCCATATCGGGCGGACGGACCCACGGACCGCGGTCCTTGGCGGCCCGGACCTGCGCCGCGAACTCCTTGGCGACGGGTGCCGGAATACTGCCCTGCCAGGCTCGCTCGATCTCCTGGATCCGCTCAGTCTGGGCGGCGCGCTTCTCTCGCTCGGCCTTCGAGTGTTTTGTCATCGTTCCTCGATCCGTCTCATCCCGCTGCTTCCGGGCGGTCCGGGAAGGGTACGCGCGTTCGCGCAAGGCTGCCCGGTACAGATAGATCGGCAGGAACGCGACCCACACCCCCGTGTTGCCGAACCGAGGGGCGAGGACCAGGTCTGTGGCGACATCGAGCACCGCGGCGACCACGCCGGCATTTCCCAGCGCGCGTCCGCGCGTCGTCCCCAGGAAATCCAATCGCGAACTCGCCGGTCAATCCAACGGCGCGCCGCGACGCCCTGCGCCCGCGGGTCACGGGCGCGCACTCGGGAGGCTACGATCGGTCCGTGGACGAAGCGGATCTCGACCTGCGCAACCTCACCTACCGACGGTTCGTCGAGCTGGGTCGGGCGCCGTCCGCCGACGAAATCGCCACGGAGCGGCAGCAGTCCGTCGAAGACGTGCGGGCAGGATGGCGGCGACTCCACGAGGCCCACGCCGTCGTCCTCGATCGCGACCTGGTCGAGCTGCAGATGGTCAATCCCTTCGCCGCGCAGCCCACGGCGCATCGCGTCGAGGCCGCCGGTCGATCATGGTTCGCGAACTGCGCCTGGGACGCCTTCGGGATCGGGGCCGCGCTCCACGTCGACTCGGTGATCGATACCACCTGCCCGGACTGCGCCGGTCCGATCCGGGTGACGGTGACCGACGCCCGTCCGGACGACACGGACCTGGTCTTCCACGTGCTGGTCCCGGCAGCGGAGTGGTGGGCCGACATCGGCTACACGTGAGGGACGATGCTCCTCTTCCGGTCGGAAGAGCACGTGGCCAAGTGGCTCGCGGGGCGGACGCCCGGCGCGACGATCAGCGTGAGCACGCTGTGCGACCTCGCCCACGCCTGGTGGGGCGATCGACTCGACCCGAACTGGCGGCCTCGCGCGCGGGACGAGAGCCAAGCGATCCTCGATCGCCTCGGGCTCACCGGCCCCTTCTGGGCCCTTCCGGGGTAGCGCTACGACGGCCGAATGATGAACAAGCCCAACCAGTAGTCACTCGCGTAGATCCGGCCGTCCGACCCGAAGTCCCGGCGGCGAACGCGGGCGCCGCACCCAGCACGATCGCGGCGATGGCGACGACGAACGACCGGCGCGAAGCTGCGGCACGGCGCAACATGGACACTCCTCCTTGAGAAGGGCGCTCTTGACGGCGCTCGTTAGGCCCCTCGCTCGTCGATCAGTCTCGCACGGCCGCATCTCGATGGTGTCTGGCACACTGCCGACCACCATTATCCTGAG
>JANNUK010000529.1:0-1653 GCA_031395155.1 Chloroflexota bacterium
CACACGACGTCGCCTGACGGACGTCGCGGCGGCGCCGGCGAAACCCGAAGTAGCAGCGCTCGATCGTGTCGAGGAGCATCGACCCGTCGACCGTCTCGCCCGTCATGAACGTGAAGGCGGCATCGCCTTCCAGCTTGGCGAGTCGGAAGTTGGGCCGGAGCGCCGTGACGACGGCGCCGATGAGGTCCGCGAGGATGTCCTGTGCGTGGTCCAGCTCGACGTCGGCGAGGTAGCCCGTGTACCCGGAGATGTCGGCAATCAGGAAGCATGTGGGTTGCGCGGCTGAGAGCATCGTTCCTCGCCGGAGTGGGAGATCGCGACGGTCATCACTATACGTCTGGGCCTCCTGCCCTGGTTCGCGGCGGCCGACGGCCACACGGGGCTCGGCCGGCGGTGATCCGCCGCGTCGCCCCCGCGCATCGCCTGCCGGTCCAGCTGGTCACCGATCTCGCGTTTGCCCCCGAAAGCGCTCCTGTTGGCGTCGGGCGTTGCGCTCGTACTTGAAATCGCACGTGTGTCGCGTGGTAGTGGCTGGGGGTACGCTCCCGCCATCACGGCCCCTTCGCGTAGGGCACGAGCGCAGCATGCACCGCGTCGCTGATCACCCCGGTCCCACCGAGGACGATGATCCTGACGGGCTTGAGCCGGGTGAGCTCGGCGGCGGTGGCGGGGTTGAGTGCTCCGGTCGTGGCGGCCAGGAGGACCGGTCCTTGGAGCGTCCCCGCGGCGGCCGCTCCCGCGAGCGCGTCGGGGAAGTTGAAGGCGTACGCGATGTAGGCCGCCGGGACCCCGGGGCTGAACGTGTTGGCGCTGATCGCCGCGGCGGTGGCGAAGCGGTCCGCCCCGGCATAGCGGACGACGAGGGGACCTGGCTTGACGCTGTTTGAGGGCGCCGAGGCGGGACCCGTCCCAACGGCGTTGGTGGCCCTCACCGTGAAGGTGTACGGGGTGCCGTTCGTCAGGCCGGTCACCGTGCAGGAGAGCGTCCCGCCGGTGGCGCAGGTCGCTCCGCCGGGTGAGGCGGTGGCGGCGTACCCGGTGATCGGGGATCCGCCGTCCGACGATGGAGCGGACCAGGAGGCGGAGGCTTGGGCGTTGCCGGCGGCCGCGGTGACGGCGGTCGGGGCGCCGGGCGGGGTGCTGTCAACGATGAGCGTCGCGCACGCGCTGCCGTCACTGGTGTCGCCCTGCCCATCCGTCGCCCGTACACAGACGGTGTGGTTGCCCAGGGCGCTCGGAGCCGAGACCGTCCCGGTGACCGCCTCGCTCGTCCCGCCGAATCCGCCGTCGGACGCACTCAGCGCGACCCACGACCCACCATCGACCGAGGCCATGGCGGACGCGACGCCCGCAGCACTGACGACTTCGGCGCTGATGGTGACCGACGAACTCGGACCTGCGCTGGATGGAGTGACGGCGACGAACCCGACGAAGGGCGCCGGGCCCGCAAGGGCAGCGACCGCCCTCGATGCGTGCACGACCCCGGCTCCGCAGCCAAGGAGCGGGCAGCCGGTGGCGGATGCATCCGAGGCAACGGGGGTGGACGTGCCGGCGAGGACCGTCTCGATGCCCGCCGGCGTGAGTGCCGGTGCGACGGACGTGAGGAGAGCCGCGCTGAGGGCGACATGCGGGGTTGCCATCGAGGTCCCGCTG
>JANNUK010000530.1:0-1912 GCA_031395155.1 Chloroflexota bacterium
CGACAGTACCCGCCCCCGCTCTGGGCCGCACGCGCGCCGCGGCCCGCTGCTATCCTGCGGCCTCACCGAAGTATCAGGTCATGCCAAACCATTTGATGACACCGAACGACTCCGCCCGACCACAGGGTGACCCCGGCACCATCTCGACTGTCACGGCTGCCTACGAGCGCTTGATGCGCCGGCTCCAGGCGCAGCGTGCGCCCGATGTGGTCGACATCGGCATTTCGATGGCCCAGCTGAAGGTCCTCCACGTGGTGGCCGCGGCCCCCGGAGGGCTGCCCATGTCGCAACTCGCCGCCAGCGTGGGCACCTCGCTGTCAACGGTGAGCGGCCTGGTCGAGCGGCTCGTGGACCACGGATACCTCGCCCGCCACGCCGATCCGACGGACCGTCGCCAGGTGGTCGTCGCAGTTCTCCCGCCGGCGGTGGAACTCATGGACCGTTTCCGGGAGTTTGGCCGCCGCCAGTTTCGCGATCTCGTCGAACGGGTGGCCGACGACGACCTCCTGACGCTGACACGCGCCTTCGACATCCTCGAGCGCGCTGCGGCCGACCTCGCTGCCAGCCACGACCCCGGGACGCACGACGATCCCGGACCATCCGATCCAGGGGGACCCTCGTGATCCGATTGACCCAGCTCGCGATCTCGAAACGGAGCGTCACGCTTCTCCTCGCCGTCGGCCTGTTCGCCGGCGGGATCTTCTCGTGGGGCCAGCTTCGCCAGGAGCTCGTGCCCGACGTGGAGTTCCCGATCCTGACGATCGTCGCGTCCTACCCGGGAGCCGGCTCGAGCGACGTGACGGAGCAGGTCACCAAGCCGATCGAACGGGCCGTGACCAGCGTGCGCGGGCTCGAGTCGCTCAACTCGACGTCGGCCACCAGCCTGACGTTTGTCGTCGCCCAGTTCGAATTCGGGACCGACATCAAGGCAACGAAGGCGACGGTCGAAGCCAATCTCGACTCGCTCAACCTGCCGGCAGCGGTCCAGCCCCGCGTCATCATCCAGGACATCAACGCCCAGGCCGTCATCGTGGCGTCTGTCCAGGGGGTGGGGGCACTCACCCTGGAGGACGCCGCGCGGATCGCCCGGAACGAACTCGTGCCCGAGCTCATCGGCGTTTCCGGGGTCTCCGCCGTGACCGTGACGGGCGGGACCGAGGAGCGGGTGAAGATCTCGCTCGATCCCGCGAAGCTCGCCGAGGCCGGCGTCTCCCTCCAGCAGATCCAGGGCGTGCTCCAGGCCAACGATCTCACGATCCCCACCGGGACCATCCGCGTCGACGATGGCCAGGTCTCGGTCTCGGCCCTCCACCAGTTCGGTTCGGTGGACGAACTTCAAGAGCTCATCGTGGGCGTCAAGACGCTGACGACCCTGGGCCCGCCCGCGATCCCGGGGACCCCCGCCCTGCCGGTCCCGGTACGCCTCGGCGACCTCGGAACGATCGACACGGTCGCGATCCAGCCGACCGGCTATTCGCGGACCAACGGCGTCCCGTCAATCACGCTGTCCGTGACGAAGGCGTCCGGCGGCAACACCGTCCAGGTGGCGGATGACGTGCGGGCACGCATCGGCGAGCTCCAGTCCCAGTACGCGGGCAGACTCGAAATCAGCACCCTGATCGACACGTCCGACTTCATCAAGGATTCGCGCGACGGGCTGGTCAATGAGGGTGGGCTCGGGAGCGTGTTCGCGGTCCTGGTCATCTTCCTGTTCCTGCTCAACGTGCGCTCGACGCTGGTCGCGGCCGTGAGCATCCCGCTGTCGCTCGTCGCCGCCCTGGCCTTCATGTTCGTCGCCGGGATCTCGATCAACATCATGACCCTGGGCGGCCTCGCGGTCGCCATCGGCCGCGTCGTCGACGACGCGATCGTGGTGCTCGAGAACATCTATCGACACCGAGGACGAGGTGAC
>JANNUK010000544.1:0-1784 GCA_031395155.1 Chloroflexota bacterium
ACGTGTTCCGCGCCTATCGCGTCTACGCCCTGCCCACCCAGTTCTTCATCGACCCCGACGGGGTCATTCGCGCGGTGGTCAACGGGCCGGTCAGCCTCGAAGGCGCGGCTGCCCAGATCGAGGCGATCCTGCCGAGGTAGCTCTCGAGTGCGACGATGCGGTTGAGGTCCATCCGGAGGGCGACACGGTGGGCGACATCGATGCCGTGGCCGCTTCTCAGGCGGGCTCGTAGCGGAAACGATCGCGATCCGGGACCAGCCTCCCGATCGGGTGGACCGGTTCGTGAGACAGGACCACCGTCCAGCCCTCCTCGGCCGCACGCGCGAAGAGGTCGCCCTTGACCGCCACGCTGTCGAGCGGGAAGTCGTCGAAGGCCGTCACCCAGCGCGGGTTCGCGCTCCACGGCCGCATCCCGAGATCGCCGAAGAAGGCGAGCGTGCGACCCGACCCTCCCCTACCCCGGACGAGGATCGCCTGGTGGCCGGCTGAGTACCCACCCGTGGGAATGACCGACACGCCCGGCATGAGTTCGCGCTCGCCGTCGGCCCAGGCCTCCGCGCCCCAGTCGCGCACCAGGCGCAGCTCGGGCTGATCGTAGCCGGCCATCAGCCGCGGGTTCGTGCCCAGCGCGATCTCCCACTCGGCGCGCTGGGCAACGATTAACGCCCGTGGAAACGCCCGCGTCCCGTCGGCCAGGAGCAATCCGCCGGCATGGTCGAAATGCAGGTGGCTCAGGGCGACCACGTCCACGGTCTCCGGATCGAAGCCGGCGTTGCGAAGGGCGGGCACGATGGGCGGGCCCTCGCAGCGACACATGTCCCGAGCCGCATCGGTCATCCGTTCGCCGATCCCCGTTTCGATCAGGACGCGCCCGGCCGGGGTCTCCACCAGCAGGCAGTTGAGCGCCTGGAGCAGGCGATGGTCACCGTCGATCTCGTCGATGACCAGGCGATCCCAGAGGATCCGCGGCACCGGACCGAAGGTTGCCCCGGCGTCCGATCGATACGTCCCTGACTGGACGAGCGCCACCCGAACGCCACCGCCGAGGTCCGCCGACCAGTCGACGGCGTCGCTCAGGGGCATCGCGGCGCTGGCGCAGGCGCAGGCGCCGGCGCGGGCGCCATCGGTCGCCGGGTCACCTGTCGCGCTGCCCGTTGGCGAAGTCGCGATGGAAGGCGGAGGCGGTGGGCTCGGACTGGCCCTGGTACTTCGAACCCAGCTCCGGGGAGCCGTACGGCCGCTCAACGGGTGACGACATCCTGAAGAACGAGATCTGACCGATGCGCATGCCGTGGTAGAGCGCGATCGGGAGGTTGGCCACGTTCGACAGTTCGAGGGTGAGCGTGCCCTTCCAGCCGGGATCCACGTAGCCCGCGGTGGAGTGGATCAGCAGGCCCAGGCGCCCGAGCGAGCTGTTGTGGGTCGGGATGAATGAGCGTGATGCAAGGAACATCCCGCTCGGAGCGGCGACCTGGATGCACCGCACCGGAACGGACGCGATCTCCCGCACGGCGTCGATCGCGCGGAACCGATGGAAACGCGCAGCGGGGGACTTCTGGCGCGCCAGCTTCCGTGATAGCCGGAAGACCGGTCGATCCGGCGTGAACTTCACGCGATACTTCGGACCGTGGTCCACGCCGTTCAGGGTGGCCCGGCCTTCGGACTTGATCGGACGCAACCCGAGGCTCGCCGCGAGCTCGACCACGGAGTCGGCGAGGCCCTCCCTGGTGCTCGTGAACTCGCACCGACCAGCCACGTCATCGACGTAGCCGTCCGTATCCATC
>JANNUK010000560.1:0-4520 GCA_031395155.1 Chloroflexota bacterium
AATGTCGCGTCCATCGGGGCCAGCGTCTGGCCCTGGGCGTATTGGAAAATGAGGCCGCGCCAGATCAGGAAGCCGCCGAGGGTCACGATGAACGACGGAACCCGGCCGTACGCGATGATGAATCCCTGGAGGCCTCCGACAACCGCGCCGATCGCGATCCCGACGGCGAGCGCCACGATCCAGGTGTATGGCTGATTGAAGCCGAGACCGAGGGTGGTGGGGATCCAGATCGTTTGGACCATCGCCATGGTGTAGCCGAGGAACCCGAGGAGCGATCCGACCGAGAGGTCGTTGTTGCGCGATACGATGATGAGCACCATGCCCGTCGCCATGATCGCGATCGAGGCGCTCTGAACCGACAGATTCCAGAGGTTGCGCGAGGTCAGGAAGAGGCCACCAAAGGGAGACACGTCACCGACGACGGTCTCGGGCCTGGACGCCAGGTCGAAGCCGACCCAGATGACCGCCAGCGCGGCGATCATGCCCAGAAGCCTCGTGTCCACGTCGATCGATGCCAGCAGCGAGCGCAGCCCGCGAGGGGTGGTCGGTGCGGGGTTCTGGCTGACGCCGGCCTCACTCATCGTTGCGCCTCACTCATCGTCGCGCCGTTGTGCGATGAAGGATAGACAAACGCGCCCTGCGTCGCGGCGTTCCGCAGCGCAGGGCGCGTCGTCGTTACGCGGGTCGGAGACCCTCGTCTAGCAGCCGCCGACCGCGCCGGCAGTGACGTCCTTGCACAAGGCGTCCTTGGTGATCCAGCCCGCGTCGATGACGACGCTGAGGTTGTCCTTGGTGATCGGGATCGGGTTGAGCAGGATGGAGCTCACCGTGTTCCCACCGGGGGTGGTGAACGGCGAGGCACCCGTGATCGCGCCGACCGCGGTCCCGGCACACAGTTCGGCGGCAGCCGTACCGGCCGCGGTGCCGAGCTCGCGAGCGTCCTTCCAGACCGACACGGTCTGCGTGCCCAATGCAACCCGGTTGAGGGCGGCGAGGTCGCCGTCCTGGCCCGAAACCGGCACCTTGCCGGCAAGACCCTGGGCGGCGAGGGCGGCGACGACGCCACCGGCCATGCCGTCGTTCTCGGAGAGCACGGCCTGCACGTCGTTGTTGTTGAGCGTCAGGAACTGCTCCATGTTGGTCTGCGCGTTCTTGGGATCCCAGTTGTCGGTGTAGCTCTCGCCGACGATCTTGATGTCGCCCGACGTGACGGCCGCGCCGATGATCTCCTCATACCCGCCGCGCAGGAAGTCGGAGTTGGCGTCGGCCTTGTTGCCCTTGATGATCACGTAGTTGCCCTTCGGGACCAGCTTGAAGACCTCGCGGGCCTCCATGCGCCCGACCTCGACGTTGTCGAAGGTGATGTACAGGACCGAGGCATCCTCGATGAGACGGTCATAGGCGATCACCGGCACGCCTGCGGCAGTCGCGGTGGCGACGGACGACTTGATCGCGGTGCCGTCCTGGGCGAGGATGACGAGGACCTTGGCGCCCTTGGAGATCAGGTTCTCGACGTTGGTCGCCTGCGTCTCGGCAGACGACTTGGCGTCGTTCGAGTCGTAGACGGCGCCGCCGGCCTCGATGGCCGCCTTCAGGGCGGGCTCATCCCACTTGGCCCAGCGCTCTTCCTGGTAGTTGTTCCACGAGACGCCGACGATGCACGGCGCAGCCACGCTCGGCGGTGGGTCGGTCGGCGCTGCGGGAGTCCCGGCTGCCGGTGTGGCCGGTGCGGGCGTCGCGCCGCCCGTGCACGCGGCGAATGCGAGGGCGGTCACTCCGACGAGTGCCGCCAACCTGCGACTGAACTGCATGTGCTCCTCCTCCGAATGTTCTTCTGGACCTGGCTGGCCAGCTGTTCTTCGATACCTTCTCGAAACCGCGCTAGGCTACCACCCTCCTCGCCCGATGGCGACGGCAGACTTTGACAGGTCGAGAAGGGCAGGGAATGGGGGTCATGCGCCGGCTCCCAGGAGGGCCGCCGCGGCCCTCCGCGGGCCGATCCACGCGCCGGGATCGTTGAGCAGGGGCTCGAACGCGAGTTCGGCGGCGCCGAGCAGCGTCGCGTCCACGCCGAGGGAGGCGGGGACGATCCGGACCAGGTCGCGCGAGCCGGGTAGCGCGAGCCGGTCGAGCTCCCGCTCCAGCAGCTCGGCAACGAATGGATAGATCCGGCCGATCAGCCCGCCGAGGACGATCTGGCGAGGATTGAAGACGTTGACGAGACCGGCCAGCCCGCGTCCCAGCCAGCGGCCTTCCGCCTCCAGCGCGAGCAGGGCGACCGGCACCCCTGCCGCGGCGTCGCGGAGCAGGTCGTCCACCGCCTGGCGACCTCCGTCCGGCGAGCGTCCGGCCCGCCGCAGCAACGCCTCCTCGCCGACTTCGGTCTCCCAGCACCCGACCGATCCGCAGCGACAGGGGAGACCATTCGGGTTGATGGGCATGTGCCCGATCTCGCCGCCGTAGCCCGAGCTGCCGGTGAGGGCCTCTCCGCCGACGATCAGTCCGCCACCGACGCCGACCTCCCCGGAGATGAACAGGACATCCCCAGCGCTCACCGACACACCGCGCCGCAACTCTGCGAGCGCCGCGAGATCGGCCTCGTTGGCGATCGAGATGGGCGCCGTCGTTCCGAGTGCCTCGGCGAGTCGATCGCCGAGCGCGACATCACGCCAGCCGAGATTCGGAGCCATCGAGACGAACCCATCCGTGCGGCGAACCATGCCGACGACGGCGACGCCCACGCCGATCAGGGGATCGGCATCTGGATGACGCTTCCGAACCGTGTCGGCCAGCTCGGCGAGCTCGGCGATCACCTCGTCGACCCCGAAGTGTCCGCGCGGGCGATCGGCGCGAACCTGCGCCAGGACGACACCGCCGAGTCCCACGAGCGCCGCCGCCGACGAATCGACGAGGATGTCGAGCGCGAGCACCGCGGTCGTGGTCGGGTTCGGCGTGACGACCGGCGACGGGCGCCCGGGTGTCCCAAGCGGCTCCGCCTTCTCTTCGCTGACGATGTCGGCCGCAACCAGCTCGCCGATCAAGCCGCGGATCGCACTCCGAGTCAGACCCGTGCGTGCGACGAGTTCCGAACGGCTCAGCGGTCCGGACAGGTGCAGCTCGCGGACGATGGCGCTCAGGTTTGCCCGGCGCACCGTCTCGCTCCGCTGCCCAACTTCGTCGCGCCGTGCGATCCCCACGGGTTTGTCATCCTCTCGCCGCAATGTTTGTTGCAGACTCTTACAATCGGACCCATGGTGTCAAGTCCGCTCTTCGTCAGTCCGCTCCTCGTCGCCGGCCGGTTACTCCTGGCCGGCTCGCGAATCGACCCCGGCGCGCCTCCAGACCCAGCGCGACGTCGCGACGAACGTCCCGCCGGCTTCCAGCGAGACGAGGCCGGTCTCCGCTCCGGCGGCGGCCATGCGGACCGCATCCGGCCATGCGGTCTGCGGCTCGACGCACACGGCGGTCGGGGTCGTGTGCACGACGACCGATCCGACCGGATCGGCCTCGATGCTGAGTTCGAGGTCCGGCCATGCGACCCGGCAAGGCCCGGTCACCCCGACGAATGCGTGGTCGAGGCGCCGATCCATCACGTCGACTGCCCGTCGCAGGTCCGTGGGCCCCTCGACCGGGACGAGGGCGCCGGTCGGGATGATGTCGTCCGTGGTCTCGAGAACGAGTTCTGCCGGGACGGTCACCTCGATGGGTTCGCCTCCATGGCGCCGGAACCAGGGATGCCAGCCGATCGCGACCGGCATGGCGGTCTCGGCCCGGATCTCGGCGCGAAACGCGATGGCGTCGGGCGTCAGGACGATCGCCTGGATCAGATCGGCGGCGAATGGCCAGCGCTCGGTCCCCGCGAGGCGGAGATGGAGCTCAACCGACCGTTCATCGACCGCGATCACCTCCCACGCCTGATCGAACGTCGCGCCGTGGATCGCATGCCCGCCCAGGTTGCGCGGCAGCTCGAAGGTGGCGCCGGCCCAGTCCAGCCGCCCGTGACGGATCCGCCCAACCCACGGGATCATCGCGAAGGAACCCCAACTGATCGCCGGGAGGTCGGCGCGCAGGTTCGGCACGTCGATCAGCCGCTCTCGGCCGCCGAGGACGAGCGAGGCCAGGCGGCCGCCCGCCGCCGCATCGACCATCGCGTTCACCCTGCCCGCTGCGAGCCGGACGATCACGGCGCCGCGCCGCGGGTCGCACCCGCGATCGCCCCCCGCGTTCGATCGGTCACTTCGCCGTCACCTCGAGCCTTCACGCCGATCTCCGTGGGCATGGATTCCGCCCCGCAGCAACGGCCCGGATCGCATCGCGCACGGTACGGCACGACGTGCCGACGCGCAGGCCGACGCGCAGGCCGACGCGCAGGCCGACGCGTCGGCCCTATCATCGGATCGTGACGACGTTGCGCTGGGGGATCCTCGGTCCCGGACGGATTGCGCCGCGCCTGGTTCGCGCGGTGAGCGGCAGCGCGCGCGCGACGCTGGTCGCCGTCGCGAGTCGCGACGCGACGCGGG
>JANNUK010000152.1:0-2942 GCA_031395155.1 Chloroflexota bacterium
CCATCGAGGCCGCCAGTCGTTCCAGGGCCGCGCGGAGCGGTCCCTTCCAGCGGCCGTCACGGGCATCCGGGCACTCACCGGACCAGCGCATCACGCCGTGATGGCAGCTCCACGACGTTCGCTCCACGACGCGCACCGTCGGGAAGGGGTGATCCGACGGGGCTTCAAGTGCGTCGGCCAGGCCGACGACATCGAACCCCCTGTCGTGGCCCGGGGGCGGGTCGAGCAACCGCTGGAGGAACAGTTCGCGGAACGGCTGGTGATGCCCGTAGAGTTCGCCGTCGGTCGCGATCACGGCCAGCGGCGCCGTCCCGTCGTCGAACGAGGCATCGCCGAGGCGGGGCGCGACCCGCTCGCGCGCGAACCGCTCGGCGTCGGCCGTTGCAGACGGCTCGAAGGACACCGCACTGCTCAGTCCAGCGTCGTAGAAGACAACACTGAGACTGCGGCCCGCGCCCAGCTCCACGCGATACGGTCGGCGGGGATCGAGCTGTGCGTCGGCCGCCTGCCACGGTGCCAGGATCGTATAGCGCACTCCCTCCTCGGCGAGGACACGGAGCGAGGCCAGGTCCATCGCGGTCTCGGGCAGCCACATCCCGCGGGCCGGTCGACCGAATCGATGGGCGAAGTCGCGAAGGCCCCAGCGCACCTCGGTCCGCCGATCCGCGGCACTGGCGAGCGGCAGGATCGTGTGGTGATACGCCTGAGCCATGGCATTGGACGCGGCGAGCGTGTCCGTGAATCCCGCATTCGCGGCCGGCGCGTGCTCTTGGAGCCACGCGGCAAGCGTGGGACCTAGGTCGAACGACATTCGGCGCGGATTGCCGCGTTCGGCGTTCGGCCCGTAGCACTCCGACGCGATTCTGGCGTTCCAGTCGTGGAAGGGCGCGGCGGCCGGGTCCGGCAGCACCTCTCCGCTGAACGGGTCGATCCGCGACGGTTGATAGAAGTGACCGTGAACGACCAGACGGCCGCGGGTCATCGAGGAACGCGGGTCATCGAGACGCGTCGCCCGCGTCGCCCGTGCCGTCGGCGCGATCGCGCGTGACCGACACGGCGTGCTCGACGCGGACCACGGTTCGCGATCCGGGCTCGAGTCGGAGCGGCCACGACAGCAGCAATGCGCTGCCCTGGTAGACGCGCTCGAAGCCTGCCTCCGAGTTCGAAACGGTTTCGATCGGTGCCCACCAGGCGTCGGCCGGCGGCGTTGGGCTCGCCACGACGTCGATGCCGATGTACGAATTCGCCTGCTGGATCTGGGCGACGTTCGTGGCGGTGCCGGCGGCATCATGCGCCGTCACTTGAGCGCCGACCGCCCACGACGCGGACGGATTGCCGCCGCCGCCGAGCATCATCGTGGCCCACTCGAGGCCGAGGCGGACATCCACGGGGGTGTCGCCCCGACCTTCGACGGTCACCTCGACCGACAGCGTCGGGGCGAGACGGCTTCCCCCGAGTTCGATCGCCTTCGTCACCCGAACGGGCGCGACGCCGGCGTCCATGGCGACCTGTCCGTCCCGCCCGACGACGAGCCGACGGGCCGCCAGTTCAACGACCTCAAAGGGCTGGTCGACGAAGTCGCCGAGCTCCCGGGCCGTGCCGTCGGCGAACGCCGAGGGACCGACCCCAGATTCGAGGAAGCGGACGAGCCCGTTACGGCGCTCGTACCAGTCGTAGCTGAGGAGTTTCGCGAGACCGGGCTCCTTGGCAAGGATCTGGGAATGGATCGAGGTGACACCAGCGGATCGGTCGGCATCGGCCCCGGGGCCGTCGTCCTCGGATGCGGCGTGGGCACGAAGCTTCTCGTGATAGGCCTCCGGGCGCCGCCGCAGCACCGCCCCAAGCGCGTGCCGCGCAGCCCTGATGTCCCAGCCGCCGATCCCGGCGCCTTCGTCGAGGTCGACCGTTACGACCTGTCCATCGGTCGCAAGCAGGACCTCGTCGCGCCCATCGAGGTCGACGTCCGCCTTCAGCGCCGCTTCGTGGGTCCCGGCCGCGCGATCGGCGAGATCTTCGGCGGCAATCAGGTGCTCGTACGTGGCCAGGCGCATGTGGCTGATGTAGATGCCGCCGAACAGGCCGTGCCAGTAGCAGTCGTTCGATTGTCCGCGGTAGAGGTGATCATGGGCAGCAGTCCGGCGGGGACCGTCCGGCATCGCGGCGACCTTGGCCGACGTGCGGAGCATCTGCTTGTGGAGATCGTTGATCTCGCGATACCGCACCTGGTAGTTGCGCCAGAACCCGCCACGCAGCCAGCGTGCTTCCGGACGCTTCTCGGCGACCGCCGTGTGCAGGATCTCGGCGAAGGCGAGACCCTCGTCGGCCGGCAGCGCCCACTCGCCCATCTCGGAGTACGAGCTGGTGGGGATGTAGACGCGCCCGATCGCCTTCGATCCGTCCAGCCACGCGGAGGGCGTCACCGTGGACAGCCAGTCGGCGTTCGTCTCGATGGCCTCGAAGAACCGCTCCACCCAGCGGTCCTTGCCCCAGCAGCGTTCCCACGTGGTGGGCCAGGCTCCGAACTTCTCGCCGTCATCGCCCATCATCCCGACTCGTCCCCCGTCCTGGGTGGCGTGGTCGCGAAGGTAGTCGATGACCTCTTCGACGCCGCGGAACGGGATCCGGTAGCGGAGCCCTTGCTCGGTCCCGAAGACGGTCAGGATCTGCCCCTGGTCCTCGGTGGTGTACGGCCCCCAGAGATCCTCCTCGGGGATGGCCGCGGCGCGAAAGTGCGCATCGTCCAGGATCGTCCACTCGTAGCCGCCGTCCACCAGCGAGGCCGGCAGGTCCGGCTCCCAGACCCGTTCGGCCAGCCAGGCGCCGCTCGGTCGACGGCCGAAGAGCGATTCGAGTTCGTCGCCCATCCGGGTCAGCTGCCCCACCCGGTCGCGCAGCGGGAGCGACGCGAGGACCGGTTCGTAGTACCCGCCACCGAGGATCTC
>JANNUK010000003.1:0-5707 GCA_031395155.1 Chloroflexota bacterium
CGCGATCTTCGCGATCGTCGCCGAAATCGTCGCCGAGAAGAGCACCGTCTGTCGGGTGGCCGGGGTCGCGGCGAGGATCGCGTCCAGGTCCTCGGCGAAGCCCATGTCGAGCATCTCGTCGGCCTCGTCCAGCACGACCACTCGGACCGCGTCCAGCGAGAGGCTGCCGCGTTTGAGATGGTCGACGGCGCGACCCGGCGTGGCCACGACCACGTCCACACCGCGACTCAGGCCACGCAACTGCTGATGGATCGGCTGGCCGCCGTAGACCGGGACCACGCGCAGCCCCAGCGTCTTTCCGTAGCTCTGGAACGCCTCGGCGACCTGCATCGCGAGTTCGCGCGTCGGCACCACGACGAGCGCAGAGGCTGGACCCGTCCCGTCCCGGCCAGCCTCGAGTCGCGACAGGATCGGCAGCGCGAACGCGGCAGTCTTCCCGGTGCCGGTTGGGGCCTGGGCAAGCAGGTCACGCCCGGCCAGGAGCAGCGGGACCGCCTCGCGCTGGATGGGTGTCGGTTCCTCGTAGCCGAGACCCGCGAGGGTCGTCAGCAGCGGCTCACCCAACCCGAGCGCGGAGAAGCCGTCCGCCACAGGCACTTGCCCGGGCTCCGGGGCACCGTCGTGGGTTGTGGGCACAATGTCGGACATCGCTGACAGTGTGAAGCCTCTTCGCTCGAGGGGCTCAGGCGGAGTGGACATCCGCATCCGAAGGCTCGCTCGCGCCGTCTCTCGCTCGCCACAGATCCACACATGCCCGTTGTTCGGGGATTGCAGCCGAGCCGGCCGAGGTGCACGATCGCCGTATCGATACCCGTAGCGCCCGTGGGAGTCTGACGATGACCCGCACCCTGTTTATCGATGGATCGGCGAGTGACAGCTACGAGTTGGGCACGATCAAGATGCGGCTCTTGGCGACCGCAGACCGAACTGATGGACTCTTTGCCATGGGTGAATTCGCAGGCGGCGAGGGACCGTGGACGGTGCCCCACGTGCACAAGAAGAGTGAGGAGTCCTTCTACGTGATGGACGGGCTCTTCACCTTCACGATTGGGACGGACGACATCGAAGCAGGTCCCGGCTCGTTCATCGTCGTGCCTCGCGGCCTCAATCATGTGATGCGGGCGGGGCCAGATGGAGGTCGGCTGCTCACGCTATGGACCCCGGGTGGTCTCGAGGCGATGTTCATCGAACTGAGCCGAATGCCCGTCGACAGCCTTCGCGACCCGGAGGTGCGCAAGGCACTCTCGCTGCGCTTCGACTCCATTCCGTCATAGAACGCTCGGGGGGAGGACCGGCGTGAGCAAAGTCCCGCGGCAATACCTGGTGACCGGGGCCCTGGGCTGCATCGGTTCGTGGGTCGTGCGGACCCTCCTGGACGACGGCGCGGCGGTCGTCGCGTTCGACGCCAGCACGGAAGACCACCGCCTCCGGGTCGCACTGGCCGACATTCCCACCGACGGCCTCACCCGGATCCAGGGTGACATCACCGACGCCGGAGTGGTCGAGCGGCTCTTCGTGGACCATGGGATCGAGGCTGTCGTCCACCTCGCGGCATTGCAGGTGCCCGCCGTCGCCGCGAAGCCCGTGCTGGGTGCGCACGTCAACGTCGTCGGCATGGCGGTCGTCCTCGAGGCTGCGGCGAAGGCCGGACTGCGCCACCCGCTCGCCTACGCCAGCTCCATCGCGGTCTACGACGCCGCCGACGCAGGCCGCCAGGGCGATGGCGACCTCGGCGGCCACGCCGCGACGCTCTATGGCGTGTACAAGCGCGCCAACGAGGGGGCGGCGGCGGTGTACTGGGCCGATCGCGGCGTTGCGAGCATCGGCCTTCGGCCGTACATCGTGTACGGCCCGGGTCGCGATTTCGGGCTGACGTCGGCGCCCACCGCCGCGATGGGCGCGGCCGCGCGCGGCGAGGGCTTCCATATCTCGTTTGGCGGGACCTCGCGGATGCAGTACGTCGAGGACGTGGCGCGCATGTTCGTCAATGCGACGCGGAGCGATTTCCGCGGAGCGGCGGTCCTCAACCTGGGCGGCGATCAGTGCCACATGACCGAGGTCGTGGCGGCGATCGAGAGCGTCGTGCCCGAGGTCGCCGGCCGGATCACGTTCGACGACCGCCAGCTGCCATTCCCCGCGAGCATCGAATCGGATCTGGCGGGCGTCATCGTCGAGCCGCCGCCCACGCCGCTCGTCGAGGGTGTTCGGCGCACCGTCGAAGCGTTCAGAGCCCAGCGATCGAACGCCGACGATGCCTGAGCCGAGGCGCCTGACCGCCGAACTCCTGCTCGACGCACGAGCCGAGTTGGGCGAGGGTCCGGTCTGGGACCCGGAGGGCGCCTGCCTGTGGTGGGTCGACATCGACCGGGGCCGCATCCACCGCACCGATCCGGTCACGCGGGAAGACCGCGACATCGATGTCGGTCAACCGGTCGGCGCCGTCGGGCTTCGCGCCGCCGGCGGGCTCGTGGCCGCGGTGCGCGACGGGTTCGGCGACGTGGACACCCGCCGCGGCACCTTCCACCTTCGAACGCCCGTCGAGATCGACGTGCCCGATACGCAGATGAACGACGGGAAGCCGGATCCAGCCGGCCGCTTCTGGGCCGGAACGCTGGCGCGCGACCACGCGGCGGGGCGTGGGACCCTGTACCGGCTGGGAGCGGACTGGGCGGTAGAGCCGATGCTCGGCGGGCTCGCGATCTCGAACGGGATGGACTGGACCGACGATGGGCGGACCATGTACTTCATCGATTCGCCGACGGGGCGCGTCGATCGGTTCTCGTTCGACGTCCAGAGCGGCGCCATCGACGATCGACGACCAGCCTTCGCCATCCCGGCCGGAATGGGCGCCCCGGACGGGCTGACCCTCGACGCCGAGGGCTATCTCTGGGTCGCGCTTTGGGACGGCTGGGCGGTCGCGCGATTCTCGCCCGACGGGCGGCTCGATACGGTCGTGGACGTGCCGGCGCAGCAGGTCACGTGCCAGGTGTTCGGCGGCCGGGACCTGGCTCTCCTGTTCATCACGACGGCTCGCGAGGGCCTCAGCCAGGCGAGCCTGGCAGGTCAGCCGGAGGCCGGGGGTGTCTTCGTGTGCGAACCAGGTGTGATGGGTCGACCACCGAACCGGTTCCGCGGCTAGCCGGGATCCGGCGCCGGTCCGCCGGTACCGCTTCGCCTGCGTCAGTGCGACTCGCGGGCAACCTCGTGACCGCTGCGGCCGACAAGGAAGTCCAGGTCGACGCCGGTGTCCGCCTGCCGGACGTGGTCGATGTACAACCGCTCCCAGCCACGCGTCGGCCTCGCGAAAGCTCTGACCGCGGCCGGCGGCGGGGGGCGCCGTGCGAGCTCGTCGGGCGGGACGTCGACATCGAGGCGCCGAGCCGGCACGTCGAGGACGATCATGTCGCCCGTTCGGACGAGACCGAGCGGTCCACCCGCTGCCGCCTCCGGGGCGACGTGCAGGACCACCGTCCCGTAGGCGGTCCCGCTCATCCGCCCATCACAGACGCGGACCATATCGCGCACGCCACGGGCGAGGAGCTTCGGCGGCAGGGGAAGATTGGCGACCTCCGGCATTCCCGGGTAGCCCTTCGGTCCGCAGCCGCGCAGGACGAGGACGGAATCCTCATCGACGTCGAGGTCCGGATCGCCCAGTCGCCGCGTCGCGTCCTCGATGCTGTCGAATACCAGGGCTCGCCCACGATGCCGCAGCAGGTGGGGCGACGCAGCCGCAGGCTTGATCACGGCCCCGTCGGGTGCGAGCGATCCGCGCAGGACGGCAATGCCGGCGTCCGCCTGAAGCGGTTCCGCACGTGAGCGGATGACGGCGGGATCCCAGATCCGCGCATCGGCCAGGTGGCCGACCAGGGGCGTCCCATTGACGGTCATCGCCCCCGGATCGAGGAGGTCCTGCACCTCCCGCAGCACCGCGAGGAGGCCGCCGGCCCGGAAGAGGTCGTCCATCAGGTAGCGCCCGGCGGGCTGCAGGTCGACGAGCAGCGGAACGCCCGACCCGGTCCGGTCGAAGTCGTCGAGGGTCAGGTCGATCCCGAGCCGGCCGGCGATGGCGAGGAGATGGACGACCGCGTTCGTCGATCCGCCGACGGCGGCCAGGGTCACGATCGCGTTGAGGAATGAGGCCCTGGTCATCACCCCGCTCGGCCGTTGGTCGGCATCGATCATGTCGACGATCAGCCGTCCTGTCGCCTGGGCCCGTTCGAGCAGGCGGCTGTCGGGGGCCGGAATCCCGGCCGTACCGGGCAGGGTCATGCCCAGCGCCTCGGCCATGATCGCCATCGTGGACGCCGTGCCCATCGTGTTGCAGTGGCCGGGGCTGCGGATCATCGACGACTCGGATGCCGTGAACACCGCCGGATCCAGCGTCCCGGCGCGTACTTCCTCGCTGAGACGCCACACGTCGGTCCCGCACCCGAGCGGCTCGCCCTGGAAGTGGCCGGTCAGCATCGGTCCACCCGGCACGACGACGGCGGGGAGGTCGACGGAGGCCGCCGCCATGAGCAGCGCGGGGATCGTCTTGTCGCAGCCGCCCAGCAGGACGACGCCGTCGATCGGGTTGGCCCGGAAGAGCTCTTCGGCCGCCATCGCCGCCAGGTTTCGCCAGAGCATCGCGGTGGGGCGGACCTGGGTCTCGCCGAGGGACATGACCGGCAGGTCGAGCGGGACCCCGCCGGCCTCCCAGATCCCATTGGCCACGCTCCGCGAGATGTCGCCGAGGTGCATGTTGCAGGGGACGAGCGCAGACGAGGTGTTCGCGATCGCGACATGCGGGCGGCCATCGAAGGCGTTGTCGGGAAGGCCGCGTCGCATCCACGCCCGGTGGATGTAGCTGTTTCGATCCGTCCCCGCGTACCAGCGTTGGCTGCGTCGCTCGGTCATGGCACCTCCCTGGCTCCGTGACGGTAGTGTGCGCATCGTAGGAGGTCGCGTCGGCTTCGTGAGCACCATGCGCGCGCTCGTCCTGGTGGGA
Organism: Chloroflexota bacterium; assembly: GCA_031395155.1. Taxonomy (GTDB): domain Bacteria; phylum Chloroflexota; class Limnocylindria; order Limnocylindrales; family CSP1-4; genus CAKKPP01. Next base: position 4,988 of record JANNUK010000003.1, read on the forward strand.
CCGGGTCGGGCCGAGGTCCGGGAGGTTGACGTCCCGCGTCCGGGAACCGGCGAGGTGGTCGTGGATGTCCAGCGCGTCGGGTTGTGCGGGACGGACCACGAGTTCTTCGCGGGCACGATGGCCTACCTGCGCTCCGGTCGAGCCAGATACCCGCTGCGCCTGGGCCACGAATGGGCAGGGGTCGTCCGCGAAGTGGGCGCCGGAGTTGATCCTGCATGGGTGGGTACGCGCGTCACCGGGGACACGATGCTCGCGTGCGGAAGGTGCGACCGCTGCGTGGACGGACGCAGCCACGTGTGTCGCGAACTCGTGGAGGTGGGGATCTCGATGGGCTTCGCCGGCGCGCTCGCGGAGCGTCTCGCGGTCCCGGCCACCAGCCTCCATCGACTGCCTGACGAGGTCGACGACGTCGCCGGGGCGATGGTCGAACCCGGCGGCAACGCCTGGCGGACCGCCGCGGCTGTCCATGCGGGCCCTGGGACCAGGATCCTCGTCTGGGGGACCGGCACGATCGGTCTGCTGGCGGTCGCGTTCGCCGTCGCAGCCGGCGCGGAGGTGCACGTCGTGGGTCGCCGCCCGGCCGGGCTGGAGATGGGCTTGCGGATGGGCGCCACGGGCGCCTGGACGGGCGACTCGGTGCCCGACCTCGCGTTCCACGGGATCATCGATGCGACCGATGACCCAGCCATCCCGGGTGAGGCGGTTCGTCGCGTCGAGCCG
>JANNUK010000011.1:0-2783 GCA_031395155.1 Chloroflexota bacterium
GCGGATCCGTTGCCGCCCGCCGATGCGGAGGCCGCAACCGGAGCGGGGGCAGTCGTCACGACAGGTTCCGCGCTGGGCGCGGCTTCGGCGGGCGCGGCTTCAGTCTGCGCTGGGGCGTCGGCCGGCGCCTCGGCGGCCGAGCCTTCGCCGACGGCCTCGATGATCGCGATCTCGGCGTTGTTCGGGACCGTGGCCCCCTCCTCGGCCAGGATCTGGGTCAGGGTGCCTTCGAACGGCGACGGGACCTCGGCGTTGACCTTGTCCGTGATGACCTCGAGCAGCGGCTCGTACTTGGCGACGTGGTCGCCGGGCTGCTTGAGCCACTTGCCGATTGTCCCCTCGGCCACGCTCTCGCCGAGCTGGGGCATCGTCACTTTGGCCACTGGTCCATCCTCCGGGTCGCTGGGCGGCGGTCGTCGGCCGTCGTGGTTCGGGACAGTGTCGCGCATTCGCGGGCGCTGCGCCCATTGCGACTCGGTGTCGGCTCGCGGGCAGCAGGCAAACTGACAGATGACACCCCCCGTAGCCTTATGCGCGGTCCGCGGACTCGCCGGTCGGTGGATCGTGCGTGACCCGAAAAGCGATGCCTGCCATACGCTCGCCGGACTGCACTTCGGTCAGGAACGGGGGCCCCTGCTCAGAGCCCAATGCTACGGGGAGTAGCGTTTGGCTGGAAGCCGGGCTGGCATCACACGGCGAGGCGGCGCCGCGGGATCGACTCGTCAGTACGCGGCGAGGCGGCGGATGCCGTCGGCGATCTTCTCCGGGCTGACCATGAACCACTCCTCGAGGACGTGGTTGTACGGGACACCGGGGACATCGGGGCCGGCGATCCGGGTGATGGGGCCGTCGAGGTAGTCGAAGGCCTCCTCGGCGATGATGGCTGCGATCTCCGCGCCGTAGCCGCCGAAACGGTTGTCCTCGTAGACGATGAGGCACTTGCCGGTCTTTCGAACCGAGGCGAGGACCGTCCCCTTGTCGAGCGGGCGCAGTGTGCGGAGGTCCACCACCTCAACGCTGATCCCCTCTTCCGCGACCGCATCGGCCGCCTCGAGCGCGTAGTGCGCCATCAGCCCGTAGGCGATGACCGTGATCTGCGTCCCGGGATGCGTGATCGCCGCCTGGCCGAGCGGCACGATGTAGTCGCCGGAGGGCACGTCCCCACGAACACTCCGGTACATCTTCTTGTGCTCGAAATACAGCACGGGGTCGTTGTCGCGGATCGCGGAACGGAGCAGCCCCGCAGCGTCATAGGGTGTGGACGGGATGACCACCTTGAGCCCCGGCACGTGCGCGTAGAACGCCTCGACCGACTGCGAGTGGTAGAGCGCACCGTGCACGCCGCCGCCGTACGGGGCGCGCACGGTCATCGGCACGCCGATCGCGTTGTTGGAGCGGTAACGCATCCGCGCCGCCTCGGACACGAGCTGATTGAAGGCCGGGTGGATGAAGTCGGCAAACTGGATCTCGGCCACCGGCCGCAGTCCGTTGACGGCCGCACCGATCGAGGCACCGATGATCATCGACTCCGTCAGCGGCGTGTCGATCACCCGGTCGTCGCCGAATTCGGCCCACAGGCCATCCGTCGCCAGGAAGACGCCACCCTTCTTCCCCACGTCCTCGCCGAGGACGATGATCGACTCGTCACGACGCATCTCCGACACGAGCGTCTCGCGGATGGCCTCGATGAAGGTCTTGAGCGCCATCAGTTCCGGTCCATCAGGTCTCGTCCGCTCCACCGGGGCCCGAGGCGGTCGAACCGGCCGGACCCGGACCGTCAGTGGCCTCATGCGAGGCGTGGACCGTTCCCCCGCCCATCCCCCAGGGGGGCGGCGTCTCGGACGGCCAGTCCTCGGCATAGACCCAGCGCATCGCGGTGGACGGATCCGGATCCGACTCGCCTTCCGCGAAGTCGGTGGCGTCGTCGACGATCGCCTTGATCTCGGCGGTCAGCGCGGCTTCGATCTCGTCGGTGAGGACGCCGGCCTCACGAAGCTGGGTCCGGAAGTGCGGCAGCGCGTCGCGCCCGCGCTCTTCCTTCAGCTCGTCCTCGGAGCGGTACTTCGTCTGCTGATCGTCGGAGGAATGGCCGGTCAGGCGCGTGACCTTGGCCTCGATCAGGGTGGGTCCCTCGCCGGCGCGCGCGCGCCTGACCGCTTCCCTGGCAACCGCGTAGCAGGCCAGCACATCCGTCCCATCGACGACCACGCCTGGCATCCCGTAGCCGGCCGCCCGGTCGGCCACGTCCTCAATCGCCAGTTCCATCGACGATGGCACGCTGATTGCGTAGCCGTTGTTCTCGACGACGAAGATGAACGGCAGCTTGTGGATTGCCGCGAAGTTGAGCCCCTCGTGGACGTCGCCCTGGTTGGAGCTGCCCTCGCCCATGATCGTGACCGCGACCTGGCCGGTCTTCCGAATCTTGGCCGCCAGGGCAATCCCTACCGCGTGCAGTAGCTGGGTCGCGACGGGCGATGAGACCGACAGGATGTTGCGCCGCGCGTCCCCATAGTGGCCGGGCATCTGGCGCCCACCGGACGAGTTGTCGCCTGCGGTCGCGTATTGCGCGGTCATGATGTCGCGCGCCGTCATGCCGAAGGTGAGGCACGTCGCGATCGATCGGTAGAACGGGGCGATCCAATCGTGGCCCTTCTCGAAGGCCCAGGCGATCCCAACCTGCGCCCCTTCGTGGCCCTGGCCGCTGATGACGAACGGGATCCGTCCGGCGCGGTTGAGAATCCACATCCGCTCGTCGACCGCGCGGGTCAGCGCGACGAGGCGGT
>JANNUK010000018.1:0-19468 GCA_031395155.1 Chloroflexota bacterium
GGGGCGCCCGCCATGGTCCTTGCGGACGTGGGCACCGGAAGCGGGGCGGTGGCCGTGGCCCTGGTCGTCGCCCTGCGCCGGCGTGGAGCGGATGGTTACGTCGAGATCCTTGCCACCGACACTTCCGGGGAGGCGCTCAACCTCGCCCGCGAGAACGCGGTTGGACATGGGATCGCCGATCGGATGCGCTTCGTCGAGACCGACCTCCTCCCGCCGGGCGGTGGCCCATACGAGCTCATCCTGGCCAACCTGCCGTACGTTCAGAGCGCGGCGGTCGCACAACTCCCGATCGCGGCCTCGTTCGAACCACGCCTGGCCCTCGACGGTGGCCCGGATGGCCTGGCCGTGATCCGTCGTCTGCTCGATCGCCTGCCCGATGCGCTGGCGCCCGATGGCGTCGCGCTTCTCGAGATCGGCGGTGACCAGGGCGAGGACGTCGTCGTGGCCGTCGCCGACCGGCTGCCGGGGTGGGGGTGCACCGTGGCGCCCGATCTCGGTGGGCTCCCGCGGGTCGCGAGAGTGGAGCGCCCGGCTGTTGGGGCCGGGTCCGGGGGTCCCGAATGATCCCGCCATCCCCGGGATTCCCGATCCGGCTGATCGCGCTCGACATCGATGGAACCATCATCGGAGATGACCTCACCCTGGGCCCCCGGATCCGCTCGGCGGTTCGCGCGGCGCTGGACCGCGGCATCCACGTCTCGCTGGTGACCGGCCGGATGGCGACGAGCGCCCAGCGCTTTGCCGACGAGCTGGGTCTCGTGGATCCGATCGTCGCGTACCAGGGAGCACTCATCCGGGCGATGCCCGAAGAGCGCGGTCGCCTGGGTCGCCTGCTCGTGCATCGGCCGCTCCCGGCAAACGTAGCCCGCGAGACGATCGCCTGGTCCATTGCCCACGGCCTCGATCCCCACGTGAACCATCTCGAGACGTTCGTGATCCGCGCCGACGACCCGCGAACCGACGACTACTCGGCGTTCCTCGGCGCCCCGGCCCGTCGCGTTCCGGATATCGGACGGTCCGTGGTCCGCCCGGTGACCAAGGTCCTGGCAGCCGCTGAGGACCCACGCCCAATGCGCTCCCTCGAGAACGCGCGGCGCACGTTCGCGGGCCGTGCCGACGTGACCGTGAGCCACCCGCGGTTTCTCGAGTTCGTCGCCCCCGGCGTCTCCAAGGGCCGGGCCGTACGCTGGCTGGCGCGCCGCCACGGCGTCCCGCTCGAGCAGGCGCTGGCCATCGGCGACCATCTCAACGACCTCGAGATGATCCTCGAGGTGGGGCATGGCGCCGCGATGCCGTCGGCCCCCGCCGCCGTCCTCGAGGCGGCCCGCTATCTGCCGGGTCCGGTCGATGCCGATGGCGCCGCCGAGCTCATCGAGGCACTCGTCCTTGCCGGCCCGGCTGCAGCGCGCCGGAATGCGCTCACGCTGGCTACGCGATGACCGCGCGACTGGTCGTCGACGACGACGCCGGCCGGATCCAGGCCGTCGAGATTCTCAGGGCCGGGGGAATCGTCGCGTTGCCGACCGACACGGTCTACGGCATCGCCGTTGATCTCGGCGCATCTGGCGGCATCGAACGGCTCTTCGCGGCGAAACACCGGGCACCCGATCGCGCGATCATCCTGCTGCTCGCCGACGCGGGCCAGGCACCGGCGATCGGGATCATCGGCCGCGCGGCCGCCGTGCTGGCCGAGGAGTTCTGGCCCGGTGGGCTTACCCTGGTCGTTCCTCGCCGCGCCGACGTCGCACTGCCCGACGTGCTGACCGGGGGCGTTCCCACGATTGGGCTGCGGGTTCCCGATCATCCTGCCCCGCGTGCCCTCGCCGCCGCCGTCGGTCCGTTACCCACGACGTCCGCCAATCGCTCGGGCGCACCAGAGGGTCGTGACGGAGCGCAGATCCTCGCCCAATTGGGTGATGCGATCGACCTCGTCCTCGATGGAGGACCGGCGACCGGGGGCCCCGCGTCGACCGTGGTCGACTGCACGTCCGATCACCCGCGAATCCTGCGCGATGGGGCCATCGGTCGCCACGCCCTGAGCGCGGTCCTCGCTGCGGCCGGGCTCGACCTCCGGGACTGAGTCGAACTCGGGCGGCCGCGTGGGAAGATACGTCCGTCAAGTGGGGCGGGCGAGAGGGAGTCCACCAATGGCGGGAACAGCGACAGGCCTGGGCTGGGCCAGCATCGCGGATGTCGATCCGGACCTGTGGGCCGCAATGCAGGGCGAACGGCGACGCCAGCACGACAAGATCGAGCTGATCGCGAGCGAGAACTACACGTTCGCGGCGGTCATGGAAGCCCAGGGCTCGTGGCTCACCAACAAATACGCCGAGGGGTTGCCCGGCAAGCGCTACTACGGCGGCTGCGAGTTCGTCGACGTCGCCGAGCGGCTGGCCCAGGAGCGGGCGCTTGCGCTGTTCCCGGGGGCCGAGCACGTCAACGTCCAACCGCACTCGGGTGCCCAGGCCAATATGGCGGCCTATTTCAGCGTGATCCAGCCGGGCGACCGGATCCTGGGCATGAACCTGGCCCATGGCGGGCACCTGACCCACGGGATGGCGCTCAATTTCTCGGGCAAGTTGTACGAGGTCCATCCGTACGGCGTGTCGCCCGACGATCAGCGGATCGACTACGATGCCCTCGAGACGCTGGCTCGCGAGGTTCGGCCCAAGCTGGTCGTCGCAGGCGCATCGGCCTACCCGCGCATCTTCGACTTCGAGCGCATGGCCGCCATCGCCCACGGCGTCGGCGCACTCCTGTTCGTGGACATGGCCCATATCGCCGGCCTCGTGGCGGCCGGGGTCCACCCGTCCCCATTCCCGCACGCGGACATCGTCACATCGACCACGCACAAGACGCTTCGTGGGCCGCGCGGCGGGCTCATCTTCTCGCGCTTGGACCTTCCCGACGCCGTGGACCGGGCCGACTACCCGGCCGTGAAGGGCACCCTCGCCCAGCAGGTCGACCGGACGGTGTTCCCGGGTGTGCAGGGTGGACCGTTGATGCAGGTGATCGCCGGCAAGGCAGTCGCGTTCAAGATGGCCGCGACCGACGAGTTCCGTGCTGACATGCGGAGCACGGTGGACAATGCCGCGCTCCTCGCCGGGAGTCTCGCCGAGCGCGGGGCGCGCGTCGTCTCCGGTGGCACCGATAACCACCTGATGCTCGTCGACGTGACGCCGCTCGGTGTGACCGGCAAGGAGGCCGAGCACCTCCTCGCCGAGATTGGGATCACCGTCAACAAGAACGCCATCCCGTTCGACACGCTGCCGCCGAATACCGCGTCGGGGATCCGGGTCGGCACGCCGGCGGTCACGACTCGCGGGTTCGGGCCGGCCGAGATGACCGAGATCGCACGGATCATCACCCGGGCGATCGATACCCGGGAGGACCCGTCGGAGCAGGCCTCGTTGGCCGCCGAGGTGGCCTCGATCGTGCAGCGATTCCCGGTGCCGGGGCTGTCCAGAGCGTGACCAGGTGACGTTCATCGAGGGCGCGGCCGGTCAGGTCCCGCTCCTGCTCGTCGTGGCCCTCGCCGCGGGGGTGATCTCACTCCTGCTGACGCCGATCGTCCGCGACTTGGCAGTGGGCCGCGGCCAGGTCGATCGCCCGGACCATCGGCGGGTCAATCTGAATCCCGTGCCGCGCGGCGGCGGGATCGCGATTGCCGCCGGATTCCTGATCGTCGCAGCCGGCCTGTTCGTGGCGGACCAGGTGCTCCGCATCATCCCTCTGACATTCCCGCTCGAATCCGGCCAGCTCGTTGCGCTGCTCGGCGGCGGCGCCGCAGCCGCGGCCTTCGGCGCTCTCGACGATCGATACGACCTGCGCGCCCGCTGGCAGCTTCTCGGCCAGGTGGGGCTCGCGCTTGGCGCGGTCTGGCTCGGGATCGGCGTGGCCGCTGTCAACAACCCGTTCGGCCAGGGCAGGATCGCCTTTGACGAACTGTTCGCCGCCGGGTTCACCGTGTTGTGGATCGTGGGCATGATCAACAGCATCAACTTCATCGATGGCCTCGACGGGCTGTCCACCGGGATCGCGATCATCGCGGCGGTGACGCTCGGGGTGATCAGTCTCACGACCCAGATCGGGCAGCCGTTGATCGCGGTCCTGTGCTTCACGCTGGCCGGCTCCCTCGCCGGGTTCCTTCGCTGGAATTTCAATCCGGCGTCCATCTTCACCGGAACCGCCGGGGTGACCTTCGTCGGCTATACGCTGGCGATCCTGGCGATCCTCGGCAGCGCCAAGATTGCGGTCGCCGTGCTGGTGCTCGGGGTTCCGATCATCGATACCTTCTGGATCATCGTTCGGCGCACCCTCGCCGGGCGCAGTCCGTTCACTCCGGACCGAGGCCATCTGCATCACCGACTGCTCGACCTGGGCCTGAGCCATCGCCAGACCGTGCTGCTCATCTACGCCATCTGCGCGGCGCTCGGCGTCCTGTCGTTCGTCCTGAGTGGCGCCAACCAGATCTACGCTTTCCTCGGCGTCCTGCTCGGGACAGGCGTGCTCCTGTTCGCATTCACCCGTGGCGGGAGCGCCGCAGAGGCTGCGGGCGCGCTTGTCTCGGATACCTATGAGGTGGCCGAAGGCGAAGACGCCCTCCCCGAGCACGACTGACCGCCGCCGGTCCGACCACTGCGTGTTGGGCGAGCGTGGGCGCGATCGGAGGTGGGTGCTAGCATCGCCGAGGACCTCCGCCCATCCGGGCACACATCCGATCGGGGACCGATGCCGTTCGACCTGTTGCCCGCCCTGCTCCTGATCGCCGCGATCGCGGTGATCGTCGTCGTCATCCGCCGGCGGGCCGTGGTCGGGCGGGCCCGGCGATCAGCCGCGACAACGACACAGCCCGGGCCCGGTTCGCCGGGCCGCGTCCGTCCCGTCGTCGATCAGTCGATCGGCATGTATCTCGTTCGGCGAATGCGTGGGATGCCGGGAGCGAGCGAGGGCACGGTCGACGGCCGCCGAGGCAGTGACGTCGCGCTGCGAGCGGCCCCTCCGACGCGGCTGACGATCGTCGAGGGTCCGCGCCGGTCCCCGGCGAGATCCAGCCGAGCCAGCCAGACCCCGGATCCGGATCTGCGGGTGCGCCTGTGGCGAGACACGGCGATCGTCGCGGTCGCCATCGGCTTCATCGCGATCCTGGGTACGACCGTGCTGCGCCCGAACGTCGACGGTGGCGTGCTCGGCCAAGTCTTCCCGGCGATCGAGACCCCGGACCCGAACGCCACGGCGATCGCATTACCGCCCACGCCGCCCGCTGAGACCCAGACGCCTGCCGCGAGCGATCAACCCCAGAGCCCGGACCCGTCGCTCGCGCCGGCCGCGTCGCGGGCGCCGTCACCTACCTCGCCGCCCAAGCCCGCGCCCACCGGATCGCCGACGCCGGCGTCCACGCCGGATCAGACGCCCACGCCGGATCCCACGTCTGACCCGACGCCGGCACCCACGCCGGATCCCACGCCCACCCCCGAACCAACGCCCGAACCAACGCCCGACCCGACGCCGGCACCCACTCCGGATGCCACGCCCGCGCCGGATCCCACGCCCGACCCGCCGCCGGTTCCGTAGGGCATTGCCGGTCGTTCGCTCGCCCCGGATTCCGAGGCCCGGATCGCAACCGTCCGGCAACCATCGGTGGCCGAATCAGGCTCGCACCTGCTATACTCCCGCGGCTTTGTCAGGTCGCTCATGATCGAGCCGGGCCGGACGGGGGCCTACCTCGCCCTCTTCTCCGAGATCGGATTCATCATCCTCGTGACGACTCTGGCAGGCGTCGGAATCGGATACTGGGCGGACACCCAACTGCGGATCATCCCCGTCCTCACCCTCGTCGGGCTCTTTGCGGGCCTGGCGCTCGGGGCGAGGATGGTGTGGACCCTCATCAATCGGTTCCTTGCCCGGATCGAGGACTGACCGCCGGACAGGCCGGCTGAGACCGAAACGAAACGAATGAGCGCGGCCGACAGCCGCGCTCCTGTGTGTGGAGCAAGCGTGACCAACGGAGCCCGGGAAACGACTGCGCCGCCGGCACCCAGGGGCCGGTCGCTGAAGAATCGCTTCCTGCTGGCGATCGCGGTGATCATCGCGCTCGACATCCTCGCCTGGATGTTCGTGCCGCCGTTCCCGCTGGGCCATCCGGGCGAGCCGGTCGGCGGCATCGGCGACCTCATCGCCGCCAACCTGGAACTCCCGGCACCACACGTGGTCATCGACCTCGCCCCGGACGTCCACACGGACCCGAGTGCGATCGTCACGAGCCACCCGAGCATTACCTCGACCATCCTGACGACCTGGGTGGTCATGGCCTTCGTACTCGTGATCTTCATCCTCGCGACGCGCAGCGTCCGGCTGATTCCGACGCGCGTCCAGAACCTGGTCGAGTTCGCCTATGAGGCCCTCGAGAACTGGGCGGTCTCGCTGGGCGGCATCGGGGCGCGCCGGCATGTTCCTCTGTTCGCGACGTTCTTCCTGTTCATCCTGTTCTCGAACTGGAGCGGGCTCATGCCGTTCTTCGGCAAGATCGTCGAGCTCCGCGCCCCCACCAGCGACGTCAACGTCACCATCGGGCTTGCCCTCGTCGCCTTCGTCTACTTCCACTACCAGGGATTTCGGGCGCTGGGCGTCCGAGGCTATCTCGGGAAGTTCTTCGTGTTCTCCGGCTTCAAGGAGGGCCCGGCGGCTGGCTTCATCGGCCTCTTCGTCGGCCTCATCGAGTTCCTGCTCGAGTTCATCAAGCCGGTCACACTGGCGATGCGACTCTTCGGCAACATCTTTGGGGGGGAAGTGGCGCTCGGCGTCATCACCGCCCTGACCATCGCGATCATCCCGATCGGGATGCTCTCGCTCGAGCTGCTCCTGAACTTCATCCAGGCGCTCATCTTCTCGACCCTCATGCTGATGTACACGATCATCGCCATGGAGGGTCACGGCGAAGAGCACCACGACGAGGAGCACGCGCCCGCGACGGGCACCCTCGAACCGAGCGCAGCTCACTGACAAGGGACGGGTGACCGTCCACCATCACATCGAGCACGGATCGGGCAGGAGCCCGACCGCAGAGGAGGAACCAATCACATGGAGTTCATCGGCGCAGGCCTCGCCGCCCTTGGGGTGATCGGGCCCGGCATCGGCATCGGCATCCTGACCGGCATGGCCGCGACAGCGATCGGCCGCAACCCAGACGCAACCCCGAGCATTCGCGCGCAGTTCATTCTCGGCGCCGCGTTCGCCGAGGGACTCGGCGTCCTCGCGATCGTCGTCGCCATCCTCGCGATCGTCCTCCAGCCGGCCTGAGGAGCAGATCGCGTGGACCTATCCGCCGCCGTCGCGCAGGGGGCCGGCGCCGCCGTCGCCCTGTCCGCCGAGGAGGCGGGCGCCGGCCTGGTGATCAACTTCTTCTGGATCATCGTCTCGTCGCTGAACTTCCTCCTGTTCCTGGGGATCCTGTACGTCTTTGCCCTGCGCCCGGTTTCCCGGATGTTGGCCGAGCGCCGGGATCGGATCGAACAGGGGATGCAGGACGCGGACCAGGCACGCCTGGATCGGGAGAACGCGAAGCAGGAGCGGGCGGCCGCGCTCTCGGAGGCTCGCAGGGAGGCCAGCGAGATCCTGACCCGCGCCCAGAAGGTCGCCCAGGACAGCCGGGACGCGGACATTGCCGCGACCAAGCAGGAGCTTGAACGGCTCCATGAGCGGGCGGCCAACGACATCATCGCCGAGCGAGAGCGCGCCATCGCCGACCTGCGTGCCGAGGTGGCCGACCTGGCCCTCGCGGCCGCCGGCAAGGTCGTCGGCGAGTCGATGACCGGCGAGCGACAGCGTCGCCTGGTCGCCGACTTCCTCGCCGAGTCCGGCACTCCGGGATCCACGGCCTGATGGGTCGACCCGGGACCGCCGCTCGCCGCTATGCCGACGCCGCGTTCGAGCTGGCGTCGCGCGACGACGCGCACGACGCGTGGCTTGAGGGTCTCGAAACAGCCGTCCAGCTCCTCGGCGACGAACGCGTGGCGGCGATCGTCGATAGCCCGGCCGTGCCTCTCGCGGATCGGGAGGCGCTCATCGAGCGGCTGCTCGCCACGCGTGTCGCCGCAGCGGTGCTCAACCTCACCAGGGTGCTCGTCCGGCGCGGCCGGATCGACGCGCTGCCCGCCGTCGCGACGCAGTATCGACGCCTTCTCAACCGCCACCGCGGCGTGACCGAGGCGATCGTGACCAGCGCCGTGCCGCTCAGCGTCGCCGAGACAGCCGCGGTGCGCGCAAAGGTCGAATCGATGCTCGGTTTGAGCGTGGAGCTCGCCACCCGGGTGGACGAGGATCTGATCGGCGGCCTCACCGTTCGGGTGGGGGACCGCTTCGTCGATGCCAGTGTGCGGGGTCGCCTGGAGCGCCTCCGCGATCAGCTCATGGTGGGCGCGCGCTAGCCCGACCGCGCCTGCCGGCCACCCCGGCGGCGCACCAGCGGGCCAAGACGCCCGAACGGAGAACCGATGGCCATTCGCTCTGACGAGATCATCAGCATCATCAAGTCCGCGATCGACACGTTCGACCAGAAGACCGAGACGCGCAGCGTCGGGACCGTCGTCGAGGTCGGTGACGGCATTGCCCAGATCTACGGGCTCGACGGCGCCCTTGCGTCTGAGATGCTCGAATTCCCGGGCGGCGTCTTCGGGATGGCCCTGAACCTCGAGGAGGAGACGGTCGGCGCCGTGATCCTCGGCGAGTCACGCGCCATCAAGGAAGGCGACATCGTCAAGACCACCGGCCGCGTTGTCGAGGTTCCCGTCGGCCAGGCGCTCCTCGGCCGCGTCGTCGACCCCCTGGGCCGCCCCATCGACGGCAAGGGCCCGATCAAGGCGACCAAGACCCGCCCCGTGGAGCGAATCGCACCCGGCGTCATCGTCCGCAAGTCGGTCGACACGCCCGTCCAGACCGGGATCAAGGCCATCGACGCCCTCATCCCCATCGGTCGCGGCCAGCGCGAGCTGATCATCGGCGACCGCCAGACGGGCAAGACGGCCGTCGCCCTCGATACGATCATCAACCAGAAGGGCAAGGGCCTCGTCTGCATCTACGTGGCGATCGGCCAGAAGATGTCGACCGTCGCCAATACGGTGGCTGTCCTCGAGCGGCATGGCGCGATGGAGCACACGATCGTCGTTGTCGCCGGCGCCGAGGACCCCGCTCCGCTCCAGTACCTGGCCCCCTATGCCGGCGTGGCGATGGGCGAAGAGATCATGGAGGACGGCGTCGAGGTCGAGGGGACCACCGTCAAGGACGCCCTGTGCGTCTATGACGACCTCTCGAAGCACGCCTGGGCCTATCGCGAGATGTCCCTCCTGCTGCGCCGTCCGCCCGGCCGCGAAGCGTACCCGGGTGACGTGTTCTACCTGCACAGCCGACTCCTGGAGCGGGCCGCCCGCTTGAACGACGAGAACGGGGGCGGCTCGCTGACGGCGCTGCCGATCATCGAGACCCAGGCCGGCGACGTCTCGGCCTATATCCCGACGAACGTCATCTCGATCACGGACGGCCAGATCTACCTTGAGACCGACCTGTTCAATGCGGGGCAGCGCCCGGCCCTCAACATCGGTGCCTCGGTGTCCCGCGTCGGATCCGCGGCGCAGACCAAGGCGATGAAGAAGGTCGCCGCTCCGCTCAAGCTGGACCTGGCCCAGTACCGCGCCCTCGCGGCGTTCGCGCAGTTCGCCTCCGACCTGGACAAGGCCACGCGCGACCAGCTGACGCGAGGCGAGAAGCTGTCCGAGGTCATCAAGCAGCCGCAGTACCAGCCGCTTGCCGTCGATCGGCAGGTGGCGATCCTCGTGGCCGCCACGAGCGGATCCCTGGACGATGTGCCCACGCCCAAGGTGAAGGAGTTCGAGATCGGCTTGTACCGCTTCCTCGAGATGGAGCGGCCGGCGATCCTCGAGGAACTCGGGAAGACCGCGACGCTCACCGACGATCTCTCGGCATCGCTCAACGAGGCCGTCGAGGCCTTCCGCGTGGAAGCCTTCGGCATGGAACCCCGCGCCAAGGCCGAGAAGGCCGAAGCCAAGCCCGAGGCGAAGGCCGCACGGCCCGAGGCGAAGGCCGGCAAAGCCGGGGCGGCACCTGAAGCCGAGGCTGACGCCGAGTCCGAATCGTCCAACGAGGGCAAGGCCTGATCGTGGCCAGCCAGCGCGAGATCCGGCGGCGCATCGGTGCCGTCAGGAACATCAAGCAGATCACCCGGGCGATGCAGTTCGTCGCGGCGTCGAAGCTGAAGCGCGCCCAGGACGCGACCCTCGCGTCGCGCCCCTACAGCGAGAAGATCGACGAAGTCCTGGCCGATCTGGCCGCCGTCCTCGGCGGGGATGAGCACCCGCTCCTCGCTCGCCGCGAGGGCGGGAGGCGGCTCGTGGTCCTGATCACCACCGACCGTGGCCTGGCCGGCCCGCTCAACACGAACACGATCCGCTTCGCGGCCCGCGAGATCACGGATTCGACCGGCGAGCTGGCCGTGGTGACAGTCGGTCGCAAAGGGCGCGACGCGATGCGCCGCGCCCGGGTTCCGCTCGAGGCGCACTTCGCCGGCTTTGGCGATCGACCGTCCTTCGCCGACATCATCCCGCTCGCCCGCTTGGTCACCGACGCCTACCTCGACGACACATTCACCCGCGTGGACGTGGTCTACAGTCATTTCGTGTCGACGCTCACCCAGCGGCCCAGCCTCGTGAGCCTGCTGCCGATCCAGCCGGCCGACGATACGGCCGAGGGCATTCCCGGCAACCAGTTCATCTTCGAGCCAGACCCGGCCGCGGTGCTCCAGCAGCTGCTTCCGCGCTACGTCGCGACGCGGCTCTTCCAGGCCGTGCTCGAGTCGAAAGCCAGCGAGGAATCCAGCCGAATGGTCGCCATGAAGAGTGCGACCGAGAACGCCGCCGACCTCATCGACGACCTGACCCTGTCCTACAACAAAGTCCGCCAGTCCAACATCACCCGCGAGATGATCGAGATTGCGTCCGGCGCCCAGGCGCGCTGACCAGACGCTGAGACGCAGGAGGAACACAGACATCATGGCGACCGCCACTCCCACCGCCACGGGCCGGGTGATCCAGATCACCGGTCCCGTCGTCGATATCGCCTTCCCGGCCGGCGAACTGCCGGCGATCTACAACGCGGTCGAGATCGAACGCGAAGGCCAGGATCCGCTTGTCTGCGAGGTCCAGCAGCACCTGGGCAACAACTGGGTCCGCTCCGTTGCGATGACGACGACGGACGGCCTCGCCCGCGGCGTCGCTGTTCGCGACACCGGCGCCGCGATCACCGTTCCGGTCGGCGAGGTCACCCTTGGCCGCGTCTTCGACGTCCTCGGCAAGCCGATCGACGGCAAGGGCCCGGTCACCAGCGACGCCTACCTGCCGATTCACCGCAAGGCTCCGGCCTTCGATCAGCAGACCACCGACGTCGAGGTCTTCGAGACCGGCCTCAAGGTCATCGACCTGATCTGCCCGTTCAAGAAGGGCGGCAAGATCGGCATCTTCGGCGGTGCGGGAGTCGGCAAGACGGTCATCATCCAGGAGCTGATCCGGAACGTCGCCCAGGAGCACTCCGGCTACTCCGTATTCGCCGGCGTCGGCGAGCGGAGCCGCGAAGGCAACGACCTTATCCACGAGATGACCGAGTCGGGTGTCATCGCCAAGACGGCCTTCGTCTTCGGCCAGATGAACGAGCCGCCCGGCGCCCGCCAGCGGGTCGGCCTCACCGGCCTGACGATGGCCGAGTACTTCCGCGACGAAGAGGGCCGTGACGTCCTCCTGTTCATCGACAACATCTTCCGCTTCACCCAGGCGGGGTCGGAAGTCTCGGCACTCCTCGGGCGGATGCCCTCGGCGGTCGGCTATCAGCCGAACCTGGCCACCGAAATGGCCGCGCTGCAGGAGCGGATCACCTCCACGAAGAAGGGCTCGATCACCAGCCTCCAGGCGGTCTTCGTACCGGCCGACGACTACACCGACCCGGCCCCGGCGACGACCTTCGCCCACCTCGACTCGACCATCCGCCTCGAGCGGAACATCGCCGAGCTCGGCATCTACCCGGCAGTTGATCCTCTGACGTCCACCTCCCGCGTCCTCGACCCGAACGTCGTCGGCCAGGAGCACTACGACGTCGCGCGCGAAGTCCAGCGTGTCCTTCAGCGCTACCGCGACCTCCAGGACATCATCGCCATCCTCGGGATCGACGAGCTGTCCGAGGAGGACAAGTCGACGGTCGCCCGGGCGCGCCGCCTCCAGCGCTTCATGAGCCAGCCATTCTTCGTGGCCGAGGTCTTCACCGGCCGCTCCGGCCAGTACGTCACAATCAAGGACACGGTGGCTTCGTTCAAGGAGATCCTCGAGGGCAAGACCGACACCTTGCCGGAGCAGGCGTTCTTCCTGGCCGGCACCATCGACGATGTTCGGGAGAACGCCGCCAAGTTGGCGGGCTGAGTCATGCCGATCATGCTCGAGATCGTCACGCCCGAGCGGCTGGCCTACGCAGGCGAGGTGGACGCGGTGGTCCTGCCCGGGATCGACGGCGAACTCGGCGTCCTGCCGCACCACGCGCCGCTGGTCTCGACGCTCGGCGTCGGTGAGCTTCGGTACCGCGTCGGCGGCCGGGAGGAGACGTTCGCGATCGCGGGCGGGTTCATCCAGGTCCGCCCGGACAAGGTCGTGGTCATGGCCGAGACGGCCGACCTCGCCGGCGAGATCGATCTCGGGAAGGCCCAGGAGGCCCGCCGTGAGGCGGAGCGGGCGCTCGAGACCGGATACACCGAGGGTGCCGACCTGTCGGCCGCCCGGGCCGCGCTCCAACAGGCGCTCTTGCGCATTCGCGTTGCCGAACGCCGTCACCGGGAGGGTCCGCGACACCGCGGATGAGGCCGTGGCCGATGCCCGCCCGTTTCAGTGGGAGTACCGCCCGGAGCCGGTCACCCGAGAGATCTTTCGGGTCGAAGGTGGACGACCCCTGCTCGGCACCGTGCCGATCAGCGGCGCCAAGAACGCCGCGCTGAAGCTCCTCGCCGCCGCGGTCCTGACCGGCGAGCGTTGCCGGTTCGAGAACGTCCCCGAAATCGAGGACGTCCGCGTGATGGCCGAGACGCTGGGTGATCTCGGCGTGCTCGTCGAACACCCGGCCCCCAACGTCTACGAGATCGCCTCCGGCGACGTGGACTGGCTCTTCGTACCGCTCGAGGCCGCCGCCAGGATGCGGGCGAGCTTCATGCTCCTGGGGCCGCTCCTCACCCGGTTCGGTCGGGTGATCATCAGCAACCCAGGGGGCGACCGGATCGGGCGCCGCCCCGTGGACCTCCACGTGGACGCGATGCGCGCCCTCGGAGCCGAAATCGAATACCGCAACGGGTATTACTTCGCGACGTCGCCCGGGCGCCTGCGCGGCGCCGAGGTGACATTTCCGCTGGTCTCCGTCATGGGCACCGAGAACGCGATGCTGGCGGCGACGCTGGCGTCGGGCAAGACGACCATCCGTCCGGCCGCCCAGGAGCCGGAGGTCGACGACCTCATCGCGTTCCTCCAGGCGATGGGCGCGGCGGTAAGCCGAACGGCCCCGGACACGATCGAGGTCGAGGGCCGCCGCCGGCTTCGCGGCGCCAGCCATCGCGTGGTGCCCGACCGGATCGAAGTCGGGACGTTCGCCGTGGCGGCCGCCGTCACAGGTGGTCGGGTCACGCTCGAGGGATCCCGCCCGGAACATCTCCCCGCGTTCCTCGACGTCCTCGATCGAGCCGGCGTCCCATTTGCCGTCGGAGAGGACTCGATCACGGTCGATGCCACGACCGTTGGACCGGGGACGTTCCGTCCCTGTGCCATCGAGACGGGGCCGTATCCCGGACTGGCAACGGATCTTCAGCCGCCACTCTGCGTACTCCTGACCCAGGCCGACGGCCGCTCGACCGTCCACGAGACGATCTTCGAGGATCGTCTCGAGTGGATGAGCGCGCTGCGCATGATGGGCGCCCGGATCAGCATCCACGGCGGTCACCAGGCGACGATCGTCGGACCGGCGCGGCTGCACGGGGCCGAGACGGAGATCGGCGATCTGCGTGCGGGCGCCTCGCTCATCCTTGCGGCCCTGGCTGCCGAGGGCACCTCGACGATCCATGGCGCACACCACGTCCAGCGTGGGTATGAGAACATCGAGCGGAAGTTCCTGGACCTCGGCGCCAGGATCGAGCGCCTCGAAGAAGGGACTGTTTCCACCTCCTCATGAAAATCGGTATCGACCTCGGCACCGCCAACGTGCTCGTCTACGTGAAGGGCAAGGGGATCGTGATCCAGGAGCCCTCAGTCGTCGCGGTGAGCGACGACAATCGCATCGTGGCCGTCGGCCAGGAAGCCCGCGAGATGATCGGCCGGACCCCCGGCAACATCACCGCCATCCGACCGATGAAGGACGGCGTCATCGCCGACTACGTCATCACCGAGGCGATGCTCCGCTACTTCATCGGCAAGGCGACCAAGGGCTCGATGATGTTCAGCCGACCCGAGGTGATGATCAGCGTCCCGGCGGGCGTTACATCGGTTGAGAAGCGCGCCGTGCGCGACGCCGCGCTGAAGGCCGGGGCGAGGTCGGCCTACCTCATCGAGGAACCGCTCGCGGCGGCCATCGGAGCCAACGTGCCCATCTCGGGGCCGTCGGGAAACATGGTCATCGACATCGGTGGCGGGACGAGCGAGATCGCGGTCATCGCCCTCGGTGGGATCGTGGTTTCCACGTCGCTGCGGATTGGCGGCAACAAGTTCGACGACGCCATCGCGACCTACATCCGCAAGAAGTACAACCTGCTCATCGGCGACCGGACGGCCGAGGAAGTCAAGATCGTGATCGGGACGGCCCTGCCCCTGGAGCGCGAGCTGTCGATGGAGGTCCGCGGGCGCGATCTCATCGCCGGTCTGCCAAGGACGATCCCGATCACGAGTTCGGAGGTCATGGAGGCGATGGAGGCGCCGCTCCAGCAGCTGGTCGGTGCCGTCCGCCATGTCCTCGAGCAGACGCCGCCCGAGCTGTCCAGCGACATCATCGACAAGGGGATGGTCATGTCCGGCGGCGGCGCGCTCCTGCGCAATGTCGACAAGCTGCTGACCCAGGTCACCGGCGTTCCCTGCCACGTCGCCGAGAACCCCCTCAACTGCGTCGCGCTGGGGACCGGCCTTGCCCTGGAGCACTTCGACTTCTTCAAGAAGTCGCTCGTCCAGGCCGTCTGAGTCCGTCGCGTGATCGACGCCGGCCTGGGCCCCACCCGGCGTGCGTTCGTCGACCTGCATTGCCACACGAGCGCCTCGTTCGATGCGCTGTCCGATCCGGTCCGCGTCGCCCGGGTCGCCGCGGCCCGCGGCCTGACCCATCTGGCGATCACCGATCATGACCGGATCGACGGTGCGCTCCGCGCCCGGGACGCGGCGCCGGCGGGCCTCACGATCCTGGTGGGCGAGGAGATTCGGACCCGCGAAGGCGATCTCATCGGCCTGTTCCTGGCTGAGCCCGTCCCTCCCGGGCTATCGGCCGCCGAGGCGATCCTCGCCGTTCGTGGCCAGGGCGGACTCGTGGGCATCCCGCACCCGTTCGATCGGTTCCGGGGGTCGCTGCTGCGGGATGAGACGATGATCGCCCTCGCGGCCGAGGCCGACTGGATCGAGGGACACAACGCGCGCCTCATCGGAGGCGGCAACGAGCGCGCGACGGCACTCGCGCTGGAACTGGGTCGACCGGCCGTCGCCGTGTCCGACGCGCACACCCTGATCGAGCTCGGGATCGCGTCCACGGCACTCGATGGGGATCCGTCGACGCCCGCAGGCCTGCTCGAGGCGCTGGCCGGCCGGATCGATCTCCTGCCGGGGCGAGGGTCGATCCTCGTGCGGGCCGTGACGCCCGTGGCCAAGCTCATCCAGCTGGCTCGCGGCAACGGGCGCGTCCCGCCCATCGATCGCCCCGCGGCCTGATGACGACCGACGGGCAGGACCATCGACGGATGGCCGACGCGTCGCGCGACGGCGTACCGTCACTGCACATGACCGCACTGGACCCAACCCCCGATCCGTCGCCGGACGCCCTGGAGCCCACGATCAGCGCCGATCAGATGTCGCTGTCGCGTCGCCTGCGTCAGCCGCGGACCATCCTGTCGATCGTCCTCCCGATCGGGCTCCTCGCCCTGTTCGTGCGCAGTCTGCCCGGCTTCCAGCTCGATGCCCTCCCGGGCAAGATCCTGAGCGCCCAGCCGGCGCTGCTCCTGGCGGCCTTTGTCGTGTTCTACCTCGGGTTCCCGCTTCGCGGCCTGCGTTGGGCGACGCTCGTCCGGGGCACCGGATTCCCGCTGCGGACCAGGGACGCGACCGAGATCATCTTCATCAGCTGGCTCGTCAACTGTCTCGTTCCCGCAAAGCTCGGCGACATCTATCGCGCGTACCTGCTCAAGATCAACACCACGGTGTCGCTGTCGCGCACGATTGGGACGGTGTTCATCGAGCGGGTCCTGGACCTCTTCGCCATTGCCGTTCTCGGCATGGCCGCCGCCCTGATCAGCTTCCGTTCCGGGCTCCCGACCGAGGTCCAGATCGTGCTCGGGATCGGGATCGTCGTCGTCGTGCTCCTGGCCGTCGGACTGGTCACCCTACGCAACGCCGGGCGACGGATCCTCAGTGCCCTGCCCATCCCGCACAGGATCGTGGACTTCTACGATCGCTTCGAGGAGGGTGTCTTTGCCGCCGTGGGTCTCCGGGCGCTGCCCAGGCTGGTCTTCCTGACCGGTCTCATCTGGGGCATCGAGGCCATGCGGCTCTACCTCGTTGTCGAGGCATTCGGTTTTCCCGACGTCCAACTGGGGATCAGCGGGGCGTTCTTCGTCGCCCTTGCGGGCGCGCTCCTGACGGCGGTTCCGCTGACTCCCGCCGGGATTGGCGTTGTTGAGGCCGGCGTCGTGGGTCTCCTGACCCTGCTCTACGGAGTGCCTCAGACCGAGGCGCTGGCCATCGTCCTCGTCGACCGTTCCATCAGCGTTCTTTCGATCATCGCCATCGGCTCGGTCGCGTACGCGATCTCTCCGCGCCGACGCGGGGCCGGCCTGCCCGACGCGAGCGGGGCATCACCCGGGGCTGCGCCGGGCGCCGTAACCGGTTGATACAAGTTCGACCTGCCCCACCAGCGGACGGCTCGGGGCGGGGCGTTGGGAACGCTGCGGTGGTGCCGCCGGATGTCGAGCGAGGGAGGGTACTAGGACCCCCGGCCACCTCTGGGGTGCGGTGCCGGACCGCACCGCCGCACACCGCACTCTTCCGACCCCTGCGCCAGCGGCCACGCTCCGCAACCCGGTACCAACGGGTGATGTGGAAGCGAGGCAGGCAGGCCCGATAGTGCCGGTGTCGCGATCTTTTGCGGCACACCGACGAAGCGGCGCGGAGACCCATGACCAGCCAAAGCGGACGAGCCTTCAACGAATGGCTGCGGGCACAGCTCAAGGCCAAGAAGATGTCGCAGCGGCAGCTTGCCCTGCAATCGGGCGTGGACCATTCCACGATCTCGCGGCTGATTCGCGGCGATCGAATGCCGTCACTCGGTACAGCCACCAAGCTGGCCCGCGGGCTGCGCGAGCTCCGGGACGACAGCGAGATCCCGGCCTATCTGGGCCAGGTGTCGTCAGGGTCGTCCAACCCCACGGCGCGCGTCGAGTACGCGCTGCGGGCCGACGAACTGCTCTCGGACGCCCAGGTCCGCCAGATCATGGAGTACTACCTCGCGGTACGGATGCGCCACTTCGGTCGCGCGTACGTCCCGCCGCAGGACGGATCGCTCCGGTCGAACGAACCGACACGACGCACCGATCCCGTGGCTGAGCGCCCGGTTCAGCGCACGGCTGCGAATCTGGGATCCGGTGTGGGTGTCGGTGCCGGGGGCGGGCGTGGCGGGCCAGCCCGACCGGTCGGGCGCCCCTCCGGACGCACGCCGGGTCGCTACTAACGGACCAAACCGCAACGAACCACTTTCAGCGACTACAACATGGCCCGGATCGCCCTCCACGTCCGGGTCTCGGGGACAGCGAACGCCGGCCTCTGGGGGGCCGGCGTTCGCTCATTGTTCAGGGAGCGACTGGGCTGGACGAGTTCTCGGCTGACAGATAGACCGAGATCACGGTCCGCGGGGATGCCTCGAATCGATCGGCGAGATGCAGCGACGTTGCATCGCGCTGGCCTCGCAGATGCTCGTCTTCTGCGGGACCTCCGCAGCGGGCCAGGAGCACCGTTTCGAACAGGCGGTCGCACACGATGACTAACGCCTCGGTTCGCGGGTCCGCGTCCGGATTTCCCACTGCGTCTGGCCCGGAGGCGCTGCGAACGGGAAGACCGGCCCGAAGCAGGGGGAACGCGTACGCTCCCGTCCCCTTGAAGCGGGGCAATCCGCTCAGGACGATGGGGCGGCCGGCGGCCGTTGCCGCGACCCTCGTTCCGGCGGCACTGGCACCCGGCCAGCCCAGGTCCGCCGAGACGGTCGGTGGCCAGCGCCCGATGTCCACGAGCACCAGCGCCCCCAGTGCGATGGCTACGAGCACCCTCCCGGCTGCATCGCCGCCGGGGCGTTGACCGCGGCCGCGCGCCACCGCCGCCAGGCCAAGGCCGGCCAGGGTGAAGACCATCGGGTCCACGAAGGCGTGGTAGTGGTCGTTGGGCAGCCCCGGGATGATCGACGTAAGGCCCTGCGCCGCGAGGGCCAGGAATGCCGCACTCCAGGCCACGCTGAGCGCGAACCAGCGGACCGCGTGGCGCTCGGCCGGGTCACTCGATCGCCAGCGCCAGGCGATGATCGCGATGATTCCGAAGCTGGCCAGGAGGCCGGGAATCGCCGCATCGGTGATCAGCCCAACCAGCGGCCAGCTGACGATCCGAAGGAGGACGATCAGGAAGCGGCTGACCGGGTCGAGCGACTCGAGCGCCCGTGCCTCGGACAGGTAGGCCACCACCGCACGCGTCTCCCCGAAGTTGGTCGTGGCCTCGTTGACGATGAGCGGCACGTACAGCGCCAGGATCACTCCGAGTGCGGCGAGCCCGGCGAGCGCGGCCCGCCGCCGATCGAGAGCCGCCGCAGGAACGTGACGCCTCCACCCCCAGACGAACAGGCCGGCAACCGGCACGAACAGGCCGACCCCGAGGACGTGCAGCTGCATCGTCAGTCCGACCCCGAGTCCGGACACGAGCCACCAGCGCACGCGGCGGCTGGTGTGTGCTCGCCACGCGGCGGCAAGGGCGATCGCCGCGGTCAGCGCGATGGCATTCGGGTTCCAGAGGAAGGTGGACGCCTCGATGGCGCTCGGGGAAACCGCGATGAGGAGACCGGCGATCGCACCGGCGAGGCGTCCACCTTCCTCTGGAACCCGAATGCCATCGCGCTGACCGCGGCGATCGCCCTTGCCGCCGCGTGGCGAGCACACACCAGC